>JANLVQ010000118.1:0-11532 GCA_031364085.1 Chitinophagaceae bacterium | reverse complement strand
ACTGCTGGTACTTTATCTACTGGTGGTACTGGTTCACAATCTTTCAGTGTGGGGGCTACAATTACTGTTAGTGCTAACCAAGCTGCAGGTTCTTATACCACTGCAACGCCTTTTAACGTAACAGTTAATTATAACTAATTTTTTTAAAATCTAATTTCCTTTAAAAAAAGGGCTGCAATTGCAGCCCTTTTTTTACGCTTTACCATCCTTTTTTCTGTGTTCTAATTTCTTTTTTTGCTCCTCTGTTAAAATAGATTTTGTATCAGCTTTTTGTTTTTCTCTTATTAGTTTAATTTGTTCTCTTTTATTAATTTCTGAAAGAGATTTATTGTCACGAATTAATTTTATTTGCTCTTGATATTTTATTTGTTGTTCTAAGAGTATTGCCTTTTGTTTTTCGTCTAACTGTAATTTGTTGCTCATTTTTTCGAATCGTTGGGCAGACTTTTCTTTCATTTCTTTTTCTTTATTCTGCTTCATTTCTTTCATTTTATTTTTTTGATCAGCAGTAAGATTGGCTTCAATTTCTGCTTTTCTTTTTTCATTTAACTCACTCATTTGCTTCTTAAAATCTCCTCTAGTAATATCGTCATTACTTTTTAATGCTTTTGTTTGTTCACGATATTTTTCATTGATTGATTTTATTTTACTTTTTTGGTCATCAGAAAGATTTAATTCTTGTTTTATTTCATGTTTTTGATGTTTTAAATTTTGTTTTCTTTCTGCAGATTTTCTTTCTTGAGCTGTAGCAGTTGATATAATTAATAAGAAACAGGCTACTGGAATAAATAATTTTTTCATTTTTTAGTATTATTTTCTATTTGGATAAGTATATAGTTACTTAGTTTAACAAGCGATTTTATTTTAATTTTAAATCTAAACAAAACTCATCATATCATAATTATGGTTAAGTATTGTTTTTTCATTTGCTCCAAGCCATTTGTTTAAAATTGTAGCATAAATATTTTTAAAGTCAATATTGTATTTTAAATCGCCATCTTGTAAATCAGATAAATTAGGCAAATCGTTAATGAATCCCTTTTGTTTTAATCCTCCTCCAATTACAAACATATTGTTGGCAGTTCCATGATCAGTGCCACCACTTGCATTTTGCG
The DNA here is from genome assembly GCA_031364085.1 of Chitinophagaceae bacterium. GTDB lineage: Bacteria > Bacteroidota > Bacteroidia > Chitinophagales > Chitinophagaceae > CAIVPM01. The sequence goes on along the minus strand of JANLVQ010000118.1, from coordinate 10,417 downwards.
AAACCCTTCTTCCCAATTCACTAAAACTCATCAACATCACATCGTTGAACCTGTTATTAGTTTTTAAATCTTTTACAAAAGCAGTTACTGCATTATTTAATTCGGTAAATAATCTTTGTTGCTGTGCTTGCTGATTTACATGGGTATCAAAACTTCTTAAACTTACATAATACACTTTTGTATTTATTTCTGAAAAAATGAGCGATGCAATGGTTTTAAAAATTTCGGCACCATAAAACTTGCACTGGCAAGTGTTGTTGATTGAAGAAATTTTTTTCGAGATAAATGCATAATATTTTTTTAAGACTAACACATTTGATATTCTGGTGTACTCATTAAAGCGATGGTTGTTGATTTTATGTAAGTTTCTCTACTTTGTTTGTCAACACTATTTTCAATTGTGGGTTCATTAATTTTTTGAACAGTAGTTTGTAAAATATTTTGTTTTAATTTTTTGAATAAATTTTCTTTTTTAACATCATTATACTTTGATATGTATTCTTCCCAATTAATTTTAGCCTTTATTTTATACTTATTACCCATTGCATTTTGTATTTGATTTTTGTACATTTCTCTCATGCCCATTTGTTTGTCATCATCTGTTTTTGTACTAATAGCAAATGTTTCATCTTCTTTATTTTAGCTAAAAAATTCACATCAATACCAAACCCAGCACGCCACAATAAATGCTGATTTTTTATTTGAGAAGAAGAGGGCATTGAAAAGTTTTTTTTAAGACCTATTAATTATTTTAGAGTTTTAATAACCCATAATTTAACAAATTATACCACATAAAAAAAGCGATTGCATTTGCAATCGCTTTTTTGGTAGATTTCTTTTTTACTGTTTAATGAATTTTTGAATACTCATTTCACTATTGTTTGAAGAAAAGACTCTAATTAAGTAAGTGCCTCTCGATAAATTTGAAGTACTAAATTAAACATTATTATCGCCTTGATTCGTTTGTAAAGCTTTTTCAGCAATTGTTTTACCCACTAAATCTGTAATTCGAATCCTTTATTGTTTGTTTCATTTGCAGTAGTCCAATGTAAAATATTTTTTGTGCCCTCTCTTACACCAGAGAAGTTTGTAAGTGTAATTGGTAAAGGAAACCCAGTAGTAAATGATGTAACTGTAGTATTACATCCAGCTACAGTGCCTCCAAGATTTTTTGGAACAACATACCAATAATATGTAGTATTTGCTACACCACCAGTAATATTAACTGAGTCAGCTGAAGCTGTTCCTAATAATGTAGTTGGTGGATTTGTGGTACTAAAATAAAAATCGTAACCAGTTGCACCACTAACAGCACTCCATTTGAATTTGATGTTTGGTTCGTAAACAACTCCAGTTGCATTATTAGCAGGAGTACTATTTGTAGCACATGAAGATGGAGGTGAAGGTGAAGGTGCAGTTTTTATTTACTATTATTTTATCTATGTAATTATTAGTCTTCCCAAACCTTTAGTCCTTCACTGCAGTTGGCACAGATATCAATGTTTTTTCTGCTAGTCATTAACTCGTTTCTAAACTGTTTGTAATTATCATTTTGCCAAACTTGTTTAAAAGTTTGATCTTTTAAATTTCCTAATTGGTGCATAGCATCTTTATCAAAACAACAGGGTACAACTAAGCCATCCCAAGTTATTACATTACTGCTCGATAAACGCCAACAATGATTGCTTAAACCATTTTTCACATTCATCTTACCCAACTTGTCTTTTTTATACCTACTGTATTTATTATTTTCTGGAATAAGTTGATTGGGGTCATTTTCGTAATCATAAATCTGTGCAGTTTTAAATCTTACCTGATCAACTCCAATTTCTTTGCCTAATAGTTTTATTTCTTCAATCTGATGCTCATTAGGTTTTACCACTAAAAATTGAAAGAAAACAAAAGGGGTTTTACTGTTAAGTTCTTTTTTCCATTTGATGATATTTTTTGCACCTTCAATTACTTTATTCAAATTTCCTCCAACTCTGTATTGTTGATATGCATCTTGAGTTGTTCCATCAATACTAATAATTAATCTATCTAAACCACTTTCAACTGTTGCTTTTGCTTTTTCTTCAGTTAAATAATGTGCATTGGTACTAGTTGCAGTGTAAATACCTTTTTGATGTGCATATTTCACCATTTTTAAAAAGTCTGGATTTAAATATGGTTCCCCTTGAAAATAAAAAACGAGGTACATTAATTCTTTATGAATTTCATCAATAGTTTTTTCAAAAAAACTGTTTTCTAACATGCCTGTTGGTCTGGAGAATTCTCTTAAACCACTAGGGCATTCGGGGCAACGTAAATTGCAACTTGTTGTAGGTTCAAATGAAATAGAAATGGGCAAACCCCATTGAATAGGCTTTTTTAAAATTTTGCCTAATTGATAACTGCTCCACACTTTTGTAGCATTAAATGCTTTGTGAAAAGTTATTTTAGATAAGAGATTTACACTATCGTTAAAATTAAAATAAGGCACGCTGTAAAAATAACCAACTCGAGTTAAAAGGTTGGTTTAAATATTAAAACACTTCTTTAACTATATTTCGAATTACAGAAGATTTGCCTAATGTATAATAGTGTAAAACAGGTGATCCAAATTTTTTCAATTCTTTACTTTGTTGTACCAACCATGCTGAACCCACTTTTTCAACTTCAGCATCATTTTTACATTTCATTACAGCGTTAGATAATGCTGTTGGAATATCGACATGAAAAATTCTTGGTAAAACAGATAATTGTTTTTTTGTTGTAAGAGGTTTTAAGCCTGGAATAATAGGAACTTGAATACCCATATCTCTACAAGATTTTACAAAAGCAAAAAATTTATTATTATCAAAAAACATTTGAGTCATGATGTATTCTGCACCTGCATCTACTTTTTCTTTCAAGTAGTTTAAATCAATTTCTAAATTGGGTGCTTCAAAATGTTTTTCAGGATATCCAGCAACACCAATACAAAAATTGGTTTTACCACCATCTCTTATATCTTCATCTATATAAATACCATTGTTCATTTTTAATGCTTGTTTCATTAAATCAATAGCATAAAAATTACCATCTGGTTCAGGAATAAAGCTGGCTTCGTTTTTAGGTGCATCGCCACGAAGGGTTAAAACATTATCTATCCCTAAAAAATTTAAATCAATTAAAGCATCTTCAGTTTCACGTTTACTAAAACCACCACAAATTAAATGTGGCACTGCATCAATTTTATAATAGTTCATGATGGCTGCACAAATGCCTACAGTTCCTGGTCTTTTTCTAACTTCAACTTTTTCAAAAGTATTGTCAGACTTTCGTTTGAACATAGATTCTGCTCTATGATAAGTAACATTTATCCAACTGGGTCTAAATTCCATTAGTGGATCTAAGTGTTCATATAACGATGTAATGGTTTTACCTTTTAAGGGTGGTAAAACTTCGAATGTTACTAATGTGTCTTTTGCCTGAGCAATATGTTCTGTTATTTTCATTTACACTAAGCTTTGTGTAATAATATTTTGAGGTGCAAACTTAGTTTATAATTCTATAAAGAGAGTTCTTTTATTGGATCCCATTTATGTTTTTCGAAATTGATAATGGTTTCTTTTTCTATTGTAAGACCTTCTTTCTCCAAGAGTTCTTGCATTTTGGTGGGAGTTTCAAAATGTGCTTTGCCACTCAACATTCCATTTCTGTTTACTACTCTATGTGCAGGAACTTTTGGTTTAACTGAATGTGCTGCATTCATTGCCCAGCCTACCATTCTTGCACTCATTTTAGTGCCTAAATAATTTGCAATAGCACCATAAGATGTTACTCTGCCTTTAGGTATTTTTCGAACCACATCATATACATCTTCAAAAAATGAATATTCTTTTTTGGCTTTACTCATTTGATGTTTCAATTTTATTTTGAATATTCAATTGTTGTTTTAATTCATCTGGAACATTAATGTAATGATAAGGACAATGTCTGCAACCATTGCCACAACAATATCCTCTTTGGCTTAAATAATATTCAGTAAAAACCAATAAGCCATTATCATCAAAATAATAATCTTTATTGGGTTGTTGGTTCATTAATGATGGCTTTAAGTTTTGCATCTAACTCTACTGGCAAATTTTTATTGATTTTAAATTGTAAATAATGTATTCTATTGCTTTGTGCAATATCTAAACTTTCGTAATGGGTTTTTATATAAAGTTCAGCAGCTAAGTTTTGATTTTGATACAAATTATCATAGTCTATTACAACTTCTAAATTGTACAGCTCAATAACCGTTTTAGTAAAATTGTATAAATCTGGACTATCAGTTTTTAAATGAACCAATCCATCTTGTTGTAAAACTTGTTGGTATAATCTTAAAAATTTGGGATGTGTTAATCTCTTTTTTGCTTTCGATAAACGAAGTTGTGGGTCAGGGAAAGTGATCCAGATTTCAGCTACTTCATCTTTTATAAAATACTCACTTACTTTATCAATCTCAGCTCTTAAAAAAGCTACGTTTAATAAATTTTCATCAATTGCAGTTTTTGCACCACGCCAAATTCTATTGCCTTTAATGTCAATGCCAATAAAGTTTTTGTTAGAAAATAATCTTCCCATACCAACAGCATATTCTCCTTTGCCACAAGCTAATTCTAAAACTATAGGATGATTGTTTTTAAAATACTCGTGCCATTTTCCTTTCATTTCAATGCTGTGCTGAAACACATTTTCGAAACGATTAATTTCTTCAAATCGAATTAATTTTTTTTGTCCCATATTCTAATTTACAACTGCAAAAGAACTTATTTATTTTTTGATTGATTACTTTCGGCAAAATAAATATTATGTCTGTTATTTTACCAGTTAATGGTGTTGCTCCAAAATTTGGAAAAAATTGTTTTATTGCTCCAAATGCAACTATTGTAGGACAAGTTACTACTGGCGATGATTGTAGTATTTGGTTTAATGCAGTTTTACGAGGAGATGTGAATACCATAACTATTGGCAACAAAGTAAACATACAAGATGGTGCTGTGGTGCATTGTACTTTTAGTAAACATGCAACTGTAATTGGCAATAATGTTTCTATTGGGCATCATGCTATTGTTCATGGTTGTACTTTGCACGATAATGTTTTAATTGGAATGGGTGCTATTGTAATGGATGGATGTATAGTTGAAAGTAATAGTATTGTTGCTGCAGGAGCAGTTGTTTTAGAAAATACCATTGTTGAAGGTGGAACTATTTATGCTGGTGTACCTGCAAAAAAAGTAAAAGATATTTCACAAGAAATGATTGAAGGAGAAATTAATAGAATTGCTAATAATTATGTGATGTATAGTGGTTGGTTTAAAGAAACTGTATAATTTTTTTTTGTATTTTATTTAACTTGTGGTTTATTAGTATTGTTACTTAAACAAGCTTTCAATTTATGAAAAAGAAATATTTGTTTTTCATTCTTTGTATTCTCATTTCTCAATTATTATTTGCACAACTCAAAGAAAAATCATTAATAGGCACTTATAGTTTAGGAACAAGAAACACAATAAGTGCTTTCAATGATGATGCAGCAATAGGCTTAGGAATTGGTGGACAGTTTAGAATACAATTAGGACAAAAACTAAATTCTGAATGGTATTTAGATTACATCACTTCTGAGACAGATGTTACAAAACGTAACGATTATCATATTGGTTGGAGTTTGATGTTTTACTCAAAGAATAATAATTCATTCAACAAAACTTTACAGCCTTATTTATTGGTGGGTCATTGTTTTGATTATAGTAAAGTTTTCGAAAAAAATAATATATCAAATTCTGCAAATCGATTAAGCATGGCAACTCAAGCTGGTATTGGCACTCATATTAATTTTTCTGATAAGTTCAACTGCAGTATTTCAAGTCAGTACATGCTACATTTTGGTAAAGAAATTCAAACTTTTATGCAAGGTTCAAAAGTATTCATATCGAAAAATGATTTCAGCTCTGTAGAGGGTCATTTGCTTTTCACTTTAAGTTTTAATTACAAGCTTGGAAAACTTTGGAATAAATCTTAATTCAACTTCCAAATTATTCATTTACTTCGTGCAGTAATTTTCACAGATGAAAAAAATATTTTTATCTTTTATACTTATTGCATTTTTAACTTCTTGTTCTATTTTTAAATCAAACAAAACAGGTTGTCCTGCAAATGGCAGAGCTGTTGGTGCAGAAAAATTAGCTGCTGGAGATCCTAAAGCAGAAAAAGAAGCCAGAAAAGCACCCAAGTTTAAATTTTAGTGTTTACTTAATTCTTCATTTAATTTAATACTTAATTTTTTTGCTCCATTATTATTGAGGTGATCATTATCAAAAAAATCTATTTTTTTAAAACTAGTATCAGTAAAATAATTATAATACTTGCATTGATATTTTGAAGTTAACTGATTAATAAAGTTTGAATTTTGCTCAATAATTTTTGGGTAACAAAACTTTGAGTAAGTTGTATAAACTGGTGTTGTAATGAAAACAATGTTGATATTTTTTCTTTTTATTTGCACAATAAAATCTTCTACATTTATTTCTATTTCTTTTCTTCTCTTTTTAAAAATTTCATTATGGTGAATCGTTACACGAGCTAAGCCTGTACTATCATTAATCAGTTCTTGTTGTATTCTTGGTTGATATCCATTGGGTAAAATATTAACTGCATTGCTATCTTTAAAATTGTTAAAAGCTAAGCCAATACTGTGTTTGAGTTGATAAACAGATAAGTAAGAATATTTATGTATAGTGAAGTTTTTATCTTTTGAAAGATTAATATCAAAATATAATTTATAATAATCATCTCTCCATTTTTCTTTGATATCGTGAAGTTGATAGAAGAAGGAAAAGTAACTAATATTAATGATTACATTTTTTAGTTTTGGCATTTTAGCCATGTATTTTAATGTAAGTGCCTTATCGTAAAACAAAGTCTGAGAAACATTCGCCAGATTAAAAGTTTTGCTGGAGAAATATGTTGGATCAATACCATTAAAACTTTCTGAAGAACCCAACACCAAAGTTTCAATACTATCCAACTGTTGTTCTATATAATATTTTTTTGCTGCATAACTGCTAGTAAAATGATGGGTTCTTAATTGGAATTCTAAAAATCCTAACAAAAAAATTATTGGAATAAAGAAGTAAAAAATTTTGATTAATATTTTATTAATATCCTTCAATTTGATATTATTTAATAATTGCAATTACATCTTCATCATCACTTAAATTATTCATTTCTCTCAAAATTTGTGGGTAACGCCAAGCCACTCTTCTACTTAAAGGAACTACAGTAAATCTTTTTGGGTTTGGTAAACATGCTATAATTTTTGCTGCTTGTTCTCTGCTTAAACGTTTTGCAGTTGTATTAAAATAAGCTTGTGCAGCAGCTTCTATACCAAAAATGCCTTTACCCATTTCAATAGTATTTAAATACACTTCTAAAATTCTTTCCTTACCCCAAATCCATTCTATCATTTTTGTAAAATACATTTCTGGCAACTTTCTAATATATCTGCTAACGCCACTACCTTGCCATAGAAAAACATTTTTTGCAACTTGTTGTGTAATGGTGCTGGCTCCACCACCCAAAGGAATTTTTGTTTTCTTTCTTTTCTTTTTGGGCTTTAAACTTTTTTCAATAGCATCCCAATCAAATCCTCCATGATCCGGAAAAGCTTGGTCTTCGCTGGCTATAGCAGCTAGTTTTGCATTTGAAGAAATTTCAACTTTGCTTACATAATCTCTCTTTAATCCATAACTAATTCCATTATTTATTTGCGTTATAGTAATAGGTGGCATGATCCATTTACAAGCAATAATGTAAATAAGCGAAGTGATAAAAAACCAGAAAAATAATTTCTTAATAAAACGAAAAATAGATTTCATTAACTGAAAATAATTGCAGTAAAGTGAAATTAAAATTTATTACTAATAATATATGGGAGCATGGCTCTCCATGTAGGCCAATCATGTGTAATATCTGGTCCCCAAACATCTAAATCGTGCCAAATACCTTTATTCCAAAGCACTTGACTAAATCTTTTATTGGCTTCTGGGTCTTCATAACTTCCACTTCCTGTATAAATATGTATATGATGGCTGGCTCTAATTTTTTCTAAATACCATTCATCGTTCAAATTAGGAATGTAATGGAATGGACTATTGAAATATACTTGATCGTCCCAAAAACCTTTAGTGTATTCACTTAAATCGTAAACTCCACTCATACAAATGCATCCATTAATAATATCTGGTCTTTTTAAAAATAAATTCATAGAATGTAAAGCACCAAAACTTGCACCACAAGTGTAAGTCATGCTATTATCACCAGAATTGGTATTAATAAAAGGGATTACTTCATTAAAAACATAGTTGTTAAACTGATTTTGGCGAATGGCTTTATGTGTTGGCTCCATTTCATTATTTAACCAACTTTCATTATTAATACTATCAATACTATACACCCTCATTTTACCACTATCAATAAATGGGGCTAAAGCATCCATCATTTGAAAACGTTCATACTCAAGATAATCTGCTGCTGCTGTTGGTACTAAAAGTAAATTAAATCCACTGTGGCCATAACTTGCAATAGGCATGTCTTTATGTAAAGATGGACTATACCAAGAAGTTGTATTTTTTTGCATGTGTCTTTAGATATTAGCTAAAATAAGGAAATTACTTGTCTTTTTATTTGTTTCTGAAAACTTACAGTAAATGAAACTTAATTTTAATTGCTTATAAATTACATTCGCCGTTTAAATTGGTTTATTCATTTTTTTGTAGAAAGATAAAATTCTAATTGTGGTAGACATTATTCAATTATTGCCGGATCATATTGCTAATCAAATTGCAGCTGGAGAAGTGATTCAAAGGCCATCGAGTGCAGTAAAAGAATTATTAGAAAATGCTGTTGATGCTGGTGCTACAGAAATAAAATTATTTGTTAGTGACTCTGGTAAAAACTTAATTCAAGTTATTGATAATGGAACAGGTATGAGTGAAACTGATGCTAGAATGGCTTTTGAACGACATGCCACCAGTAAAATAAAACAAATTGAAGATTTATTTAGAATTAATACCATGGGTTTTAGGGGAGAAGCTTTAGCAAGTATTGCAGCAGTTGCACAAGTTGAAATTAAAACTAAAAGACAAGAAGATACATTTGGAACTTATATAGAAATTGAAAATAGTATTGTTCAAAAGCAAGAACCATGTGCACATGAAGTGGGTACTTCTATTAGCATGAAAAATTTGTTTTTTAATGTTCCTGCCCGAAGGAATTTTTTAAAAAGCAATACTGTTGAAATGAGGCATATCATTGAAGAATTTATTCGAGTGGCCATGTCTTTTCCTCAAATATTTTTTTCATTAACCAGTAATGGTCAACAAGTTTTTCATTTAGAATCTGGTAATTTAAAGCAAAGGGTTTTACAGGTTTTAGGCAATCAGTATAATGCCAAATTAGTGCCAGTAAAGGAACATACAGATTATTTAAACGTTTATGGCTTTATAGGTAAACCAGATACTGCAAAAAAAACCAGAGGAGATCAATATTTTTTTGTAAACAATCGATTTATAAAAAGTGCTTATTTAAATCATGCAGTGAATTCTGCTTATGATAATCTTTTGCCTAAAGATAGTTTTCCTAGCTATGTATTGTTCATAGATTTAGATCCCGAACAAATTGATATCAATGTTCACCCTACCAAACAAGAAATAAAGTTTGAAGATGAGAAAATTGTTTATGCATTTGTTCAATCAGCAGTTAAGCATGCTTTAGCACAGTTCAGTATTGCACCAAGTTTAGACTTTACCCTTAATGCAAACATTCAAAGTCTTGATGCAGTAACAAAGCCATTTACTTCCGAAAAAAAAGAAGCTACTTCTTCAACTAATATTTATCAAACATTCACTAAAAAAAATCAAGCACATTTTATAGATGCTACCCCAAAAAGTGAATTAAAACATTGGAAAGATTTTTTTGTGCCATTAAGTTCAACCATTCAAAAAGATGAAGTTGAAACTATTTCTACAGCAGATTTAATTGGAGGTTCAACAAATAAATTTAAGCATGCCAGTTTCGATGCAGACCATACTGTGTATTTGCAATTGCACCATTCATATATTGTTTCATCAACTACAAAAGGATTTATTTTAATTAATCAACAACTAGCACATGAAAGAATTTTGTATGAAAGATATAGTAAGGCAGTAAATAATAAGCAAGCAGTTACACAAAACAGTTTATTTCCTATAACATTAGAACTCTCATCAAGTGATGCTGTTTTATTAAAGGAGATGATAGATGATGTAAATGCATTGGGCTATCATATTGAACATGTACAAGACGAAAAATTTGTAATTCAAGGAACGCCTGCCGATGTTTTGCAAGGCAATGAAATGCATAGTGTAGA
>JANLVQ010000056.1:0-3764 GCA_031364085.1 Chitinophagaceae bacterium | reverse complement strand
CATGGGAGTTTGCCGATTTTACTGCTGCAACTGGCAATAACAATGCAACAAATACAAATGCATTAACAGGATATTATTATCAATATTTCAGAAGAAATTTATCTTATTTTTCTAGAGTAAATTATGATTATGAAAATAAGTATTTAGCCTCTTTTACTTTACGTAGAGATGGTTCTTATGCTTTTGGTACTAACAATAAATATGCAAACTTTTTATCAGGCTCTTTAGGTTGGGTAGTTACAAACGAAGATTTCTTCAAATCTAAAACTATTGATTATTTAAAAATTAGAGGAAGTTATGGTTCTATTGGTAATGAAAATGTGAATCCTCAATTTGTTGGTATTGTAACTGGTGGACCAAGCTATGGCCCAACTGCCAATAGTAATGGTTACTCGTTTGGAGATGTTTTTTATCCTGGTTCAACTGTTGGTTCTGCAGCAAATAATGCTTTAAGATGGGAACGTCAATTACAAGCCAATTTTGGTTTTGACATGACTTTGTTTAAAAACAAGGTTTCTTTATCTGTTGATTATTTCGAAAAGAAAGTTGATTGTTTATTATTTACTCCATCTGCTTCTTTATATCTTGGAACAGTTCCAATTCCTACTGCTAATATTGGTTCAACAAAAACTACTGGGTTAGATATCACATTAACTTACAATGAAAATATTGGAAAGCATATCAAATTATCAAATGCTTTCACTTTTACAACTGCAAAAAATTTAGTAACTGCTACTAATGATGATGGCACTGCCAAAATTTTTGGAGGTTATTATTTTAATGGTCAAAGTCAGAGTGTAACAGTATTTGAAAAAGGAAAAACTCCTGGATATTTTTATGGTTATAAAACCGATGGATTATTTCAAACTCTTGGAGATATTTCAAAAGCTCCAACACAAACAGGTGCTCAACCAGGCGACATAAAATTTGTTGATGTTAATGGTGATGGAAAAATTAATGCAGATGATCAAACTCAAATTGGTAATCCTTTTCCAAAATTCACTTTAGGATGGAACTTAAATGTTGAATATAAAAATTTCGATTTTACAGTTTTTACTTATGCTTCAATAGGAAACAATATATACAGTGCTTGGGAAAGAAATGCTAACTATTCTAATAAATACAGAGGTGTTTTAGCAAGATGGACAGGCCCAGGTTCTACCAATAGTGCACGTAACCCTCGTTATTCTTTCACTGATGCAAATAGTAATATTCGTGTTTCTGATAGATATGTTGAAGATGGTTCATTCGTAAAAATTAAAAACATACAATTAGGTTATTCATTTCCTAAAGCATCAATTAAAAAACTATTTAGCAGCTTAAGAGTTTATATGCAAGTTAAAAATGCTTTTGTATTTACAAACTATACTGGCTTTGATCCTGAAATTGCTGGTGGTGTTTTAGATACTGGAATAGATAGAGGTGCATATCCTCAGGCAAGAACATTTGCAATTGGCGTAGATATTAAATTATTATAAAATAAAATTCAAGATATATGAATAATATAAAAATAACTCTTGGTGCTCTACTGATAACTGGTATGATGATATCATCATGCAATAAATGGGTAGATTATAATCCGCACGAAGATTTTCTAATTACCGAATTAGATTACTTAAAATCAGAAAGTGATTATAAAACTATGGCTGTAAGTGTTTACACACCAATTCAATGGTTAAACCAAGCTGTGCCTATTGCTGATATTGCATCTGATAATGCAGTGAGTGGAGGTGAAAATGCTTCAGATGTTTTATCATTACAACAAATTGATGATTATACTCACACACCTGTAAACTACACGCTTACAGAACTTTGGCAAGCTGCTTATGAAGGTATAAACAGAGCAAATTATATGACTCAGTATAAAGACAAAAATCTATCAGGAGCATCTGTACAATTTGCTGGTAAATCTGCTTTATATGGTGAAATTTATTTTTTAAGAGCATACTATTATTTTCATTTAGTTAAGTTTTTTGGAGACGTTCCTTTGTTTGTAGATAAAAGATTAGGCTTAGCAGAATCTAAAACATTAACTAGAAGTGCAAAAGCTGAAGTGTATAAACAAATTGAAAAAGATTTAACAGATGCGATTGCAGTTTTACCTGCTGTTCAAGTACAAAAGGGTAGAATTACAAAATATGCTGCACAAGCATTATTAGGAAAAGTATTTCTTTATCAAAATAAGTTTGATGCTGCTGCACCAGTTTTAGAAAGTATTATAACATCAAATGCTTTTAGTTTAGTATCAGACTTTGGTTCAATGTTTTTAGCTTCTGGAGAAAATGGCACAGAATCCGTTTTTGAAATTCAATATTCTAACACCTCTCCTTATTATAATTGGGGTGGTGTAAATAGAGGTCAAGGCAATCACTCAGTTCAACAATGTGGTATTAGAGGTTTAAATGGCTCTGCTGCTATGCCATATGGGGCAGGTTGGAGTACTAATTTACCAACTCAAAATTTAGCAAATGCTTATACAACTGGCGATAAAAGAAAAGCTGTAACTGTATTAGATATTGAAGCTTATAAAACTGCTAATCCTTCATTCAATATTACCTATCAAATTGCACCATTCAAAAATACTGGTTTATACAACCAAAAATATTTACCAAGAAAAGGCGAAACTTCAGGTCAAGTTGAATTAAACTATTTAAATAACTACAGAACCATTCGTTATGCTGAAGTTTTATTAATGGCAGCAGAAGCTTATAACAGAGCAACTGCATCTAATGATACAAAAGCTCAAGGATATATAAATCTAGTTCGTCAAAGAGCATTTGGAGATAACCTGCATAATATCACAGCAACAGGTACAACATTAAAACAAGCAATTTGGGATGAAAGAAGATTAGAATTGGCAATGGAAGGTGATCGATTTTTCGATTTAGTTAGAACTGGTTTAGCACCAACAAAAATTACAGGTTTTCAAACTGGTAAACATGAAGTGTTTCCAATTCCACAAACAGAAATTAATATTTCAGGTTTAAATCAAAATCCAGGTTATTAAACTTTTAATAAAATCAATATGAAATCAATAAAATATTTATTAAGTGCTACTTTATTTTTTACAATCTTTTTATTAGGTTGTAAAAAAGAAAGTTTCGATGATACTTCTTTTTTATCGTCAGATTTAAATCCACAAGCGTTAGGAGTAATGTTTGATATTACACAAGATAATACAGGTCTTGTAACAATTACACCTAATGGTACAAGTGCTGTTAGTTACGATATTTATTATGGACATGGAGGTACAACACCAGTCAAAGTTCAAGCTGGTAAAAGTGCCACTCATATATATCCTGAAGGAGTTTATAATGTTAGAGTTGTAGGTTATAATGTTACTGGTAAAACATCTGAAACAACTAAACCTTTAACTGTTTCATTCAGAGCACCAGAAAATTTAGTTATTAGTGTTGTTAAAGACGCAACAAATAATTTCAAAGTGAATACATCTGCAACTGCTTTGTATGAAACCAATTTTAAAGTATTTTGGGGAGATGTGCCAAGTGAACCTGGTGTGTCTTTTTTAGAAGGTCAAACAGTTAGTAAAATTTATTCAGCAACTGGAACTTTTAAAGTAAAAATTACTGCTTATAGCGGTGGCTCTGCAACAAAAAGTGATTCAGTTAATATTACAATAACTGATCCACTAGTATTACCTGTAGATTTTGAATCACCAACAATAAATTATTCATTCATCAATTTTGGAGGAGCTACTGCAACTAAAGTTAGTAATACTCAAATCAACGGAATAAACACAAGTG
>JANLVQ010000025.1:0-1935 GCA_031364085.1 Chitinophagaceae bacterium | reverse complement strand
ATCTGGTACAACTAATAGGCCATCTAGAATTCCTGTAGAATGTGTTGATGGTCTAATTTTAAACATTGATCAATTAAAAGAAAAGAGAAGAGAGTTTGAGGGTATCGAATTTGTTTTTGATAAAAAAAATGGGTTTAATTGTGAAGCAGAAACTGAAAAAATGTCCAAATCAAAATACAACACAGTCAATCCAGATGAGTTGTGTGAAAAATATGGAGCAGATACTTTTAGAATGTACGAAATGTTTTTAGGTCCAATAGAACAAAGCAAACCTTGGGATACAAAAGGCATTGAGGGAGTTCATCGTTTTATAAAAAAATTATGGCGTTTGTTTTATTTGGATACTACAAATCCCTCTCCTTTGGAGAGGGGCAGGGGTGAGGTCTTATGGAACAATGAAAAACCTACTGCCGAAGAATTAAAAATATTACATAAAACCATTAAAAAAATTGATGAAGATACCGAGCGTTTTAGCTACAACACAGCAGTAAGTGCTTTTATGGTTTGTGTAAATGAATTGGCAGATTTAAAATGCCACAAAAAAGAAATTCTTGAACAAATATTAATTTTACTTACACCTTATGCACCTCATATTTCAGAAGAATTATGGCATGCATTAGGGAATGAAACAACAATTTTAGATGCTAGTTTTCCAACTTTCAATCCTAAATATTTAGTAGAGAGTGAAAAGGAATATCCTATTAGTATAAATGGCAAACTTAGAACCACATTGAGTTTCCCAGTTGATGCCAATCAGCAAGATGTTGAACCCATAGTTTTAGCAAATGATATTGTTCAAAAATGGTTAGAAGGAAACCCTCCTAAAAAAATCATTTTCGTAAAAGGTAAAATGATTAATATAGTTATTTAAGATTTCTTTTTAATTAAACTATCAATAGGATGATGAGCTTTCATAGAATCCATAGCCGATTGTGCCCATGAAGTAATAATTACTCTTTCCTCAATAGTTAAATCTGCGTTTTTATGAATAAAAGTATAAGATGGTAATGGCATGTGCTCTTCTTTTACCATCTCAATAACTTCTTCTAATTTGTGATATTGTTTTCTTAAATTATATGTTGCAAATTCATCAAAATTAAAATGTTTCTTCCCATCATTAATATGGCTAGTTAGCCAAAAATTAACTGGTTGAACATAGCTATACCAAGGATAATTCGTGTTGTTACTATGGCAATCGTAACAAGCTTTTTTAAAAACTGTATTCACATTATTAGGTACTGTTGCAACAGCTGAAATCAAATGAGTTGCAATGATAGGGTTGTTGTTTTTTGCAGGACGAATAAATTGTATGGCTACAAAACATACAATTAAAAATATGCATACTTTTTTCATAAATTAAGTTTACTATTGAAGAATATTTTTAATAGATTGTTGATGATGAGTTACATGATGTATAGTAAAAAATAACATTTCTCTTAACGTTAATTTACCTAATAAAGGATGAGGCAAAAGATAAATATCCAAATCTTTTTCATCTAATTTTAAAGTTAAGGAACAAAGTTTTTCAACTGTATTTTTTAATTTACCAATGATTATTTCTTTTTGTTCAAAAAGAATAAATTTGGGAGCAAATCTTTTGGGTGCTTTTCCACCTAACGCAAGTTTTTGATTGTATTTACTTACAAGCTCATCGTAATTTTTGCTGCTCCTATTATTTGTACTAAAAAATAATTTCAACATAAACATGGGCAACTTTAAAGCAAATACAACAGGGTTCACACTTTTAAAAATATGCTCTGCTTGTTGGCCAGGTGTCCATTTTTCATCAACCACTTTTTCGAAATCTTCTTTAGTAAGACTTTCAATTAAATGAATAAAATTTTGATGATTTTCTTTTAATTTATTTACTATTTCTTGCTTATCCATCTATTAAAATTTTTCATACCATTCTTTCCATTATGCAAATAGAGATAC
>JANLVQ010000016.1:0-5081 GCA_031364085.1 Chitinophagaceae bacterium | reverse complement strand
TCTTAAAAATGGGTAACCTAAAAAATCAATAAATCCACCAGAAGCACCAGCATATTCAAACATGTGTTTGTTAGTATACGAAAGAATTTTAGGCTGACAAGCTGCGATTTGTTCATTGCTTTCCATTAACTCTATAATTGGTGTTATCCAATTTGGAGTTACTTCAACATCGCTGTTGAGTAAAACAAAATAATCTGCTTCAACTAATTTCAAAGCCCAATTATAGCCACCTGCAAAACCTGCATTTTGTGTATTAACTAAAACTTTTATTTGTGGAAAATGAATTTTTAAAACTTCAAGAGAATCATCGGTTGAAGCATTATCAGCAACAATAATTTCTTTGTTTGAATACGTAGATGACATTACAAACGGAAGAAACTTTTTTAAATAAGCACTTCCATTAAAATTTAAAATAACTATGGCAACTGAGGGGTGGTTCAATTTAATTTATTGAACGGCGAAAATAAAGGATAGCTTTTACTAATATGCAATTAATACATCACTCATTTATTTCATTAGCAAATCACTATAAGAACATTCAATAAAATCTTGCGGTTGTATTTCGAAAAACTTGATATAAAAATCACATTGTTCTTTTAATTTTTCTATTCCAAAACTTCCATTTGTATCAATGGCTTCAACTTCAATAAAAGTTCCTAAGTCTTTAACTTCATCAAAATGAAATTTTACATTATCAATAAAATAGATTCTTCTTTGTTTATCTACAATGATTTTTATTCCATTCGATTTTGTGAGGAGTTGCTTTAATACTGTTGAATTTGATGGTGAATATAATGTTACATCAGATTGTTTTGCATTTGCACTATTGGTTCTATTATAATGTATCAAGGCATTTTCAATATTACCCTCTCTTAATTTTAAACGGCCATTATCAGTGTTAAAATAAGTATCTATTTGATGATCTTGACCAATAAATTTTGGCTGTAATGTTTTAAGTTTTGTTTCTAATACATTTAACTGATTAGTTGTTGCTTTAAATTCAAAATTAATATGCATATAAAATATTTGTGTAAAGTAAGTAAAGTATAAACAAAAAAACGCAGTTTTTCATCTGCGTTTTTTACTATTTGTTGAATTTTATTGACCCATCATGTCCATTCCTCCACCTTGTTCTGCTTTAGTGTTTTTACGTTTAAATAAACTGAAGTCTAGTTTTCCAAAACGATAGCTTAAATTTAATCGTAATACTTGTGGATCCCTTAATCTATCTGTATTTTGATTAAAATAAATGGCATTAGTTTCTGTAAAAACATGTGTAGCAAAAATATCATTGATGCTTAAGTTTGCTGCAAAAGTTCTACCATTTTTCCAAGTCCATTCTTTTCTGATAGATACATCAATATCAAAATATCTTGGTAAGGTAAATCCTTGTGCAAGAGTTTGACTGCCTCCTCCAAACATTCCACCACCACCACCTCTACCACCACCTTGTGGAATAATGGTTTTACTTCGGGCATCCCAATTAATTTGTAAGTTTAAACCTTTGCTTAATTTAAATGTATTGTTCACTTTGCTATTCCAACTTACTAATGAATTATTGATGGTTTGATTTGGAATAACAGCATTGATTTGAGTATTGTATAAATTAAAATTCAACATTAAATCCCACCATTTTGTAACGGCCATTCTATTCGTTAATTCTAAACCATAAGTATAGCTATTATTAGCATTAATATAGCTTCCATAGAATAAGCTATCTGTAGCATCTGTATAATTTCTGTTAACGTCTTTATAAATATATCTGGTAATTAAATTTTCACTATACTTGAAATATGTAGTAGCTAAAAAATTAGAACCTTTGCCATATTGGTTGTTATACGAAAACTCAAATGAATGAGTAAATTCTGGATTTAAGTTTGGATTACCCACAGATGGATTTTGCGGATCTGTAAAATCGTAAGAAGGTAATAACTGAAAAAAGTTTGGTCTATTCACTCTTCTTGAGTAATTGATTTGTAAATCTTGTTTATTTTGTAGTCTTTTAGTTATGAAAACACTTGGAAAAAGACTAATAGGATATTTAATACTGAAAGAGGTAGAATCTCCACGAGCTATGGTTTTAAGTTGACCAAAATAATCTGAGCTTTCTGCTCTTAAGCCTAATTGAAAATTGGTAGTTTCTGTTTTAAAACTATAGGTTGTATAAGCAGCATACACTTTATCGGTGTATTTATACTTGTTACTAGCACGATTATTTAAAGTGTAATTACCAGAACCAGAACCATCAATATATGTTAAGTTTTCAGTTTCATAATTTCTAACAGCTGCTCTTACACCCGCTTCAAATTTTGAATCATTCTTATACTTTCTTTCATAATCAGATTGAAAAGTAAAAAATTCGTTTTTACCAGAACCATCAGTTTTTTGTAAAAATTTATTATTTTTTGGTGTACCAGTTGGAAGAAATGTTTGAGTAGAAATGTCGCTAGATCTTGTATTCGAACTTAAATTATAATTGATATCTGCACCAATATTGTGGCCAGTTTGAGGAAAATTATGTTTGTAACTCAATTGGGTTCCTACGTTTCTAAAATTAAATTCACTAAACGAATTTCTATTACTGTAAGAATATTTTGCAGCATTTGCAGAATCAATATTTTGAAGTGCATCTGTTTTAAAATTACCTCTGTTAAAATTACCATTTAATGTAATGGTGTTTCTGTTATCAACTAAAAAATCTATGCCACCTCTAAAAAAAGCAAAATAGCCAATATTGGTTTGATTTTCTGCTGAAGCTATTGTAGTATCTGGATTAGTAAATAGTGTTGTGTGTGCAAGGTTTGTTGATATAGATTTTCTTTGATTGTAATTACCACTTGCAAAAACATTTAATTTATTTTGTCGTAAATTAATGTCACCACCTAAATTTATTCTTCCACGACTATCAATACCAGATCTTACATTTCCGTTATAGCCATTTTTTTGATTCTTTTTTAGAATGATATTAAGTATTCCAGCATTACCACCACTTGCATCAAACTTAGCTGATGGATTAGTAATGATTTCAACTTTATCAATAATATCAACAGGAATTTGATCAAGCGTTAAAGTAGTAGGTCTGCCATCAACAAAAATTGTTGGTGCAGCATTTCTTAAAGAAACATTTCCATCGATATCTACACTTAATGATGGTATTGTTTTCATTAATTCAACAGCTGTTTGACCTGCAGAAACCAAACTTTTATCAACATTAAAAATTTTTCTATCAATTCCTAATTCAAACTGTTGCTTTGACGAGGTGCTAACAGTAACATCTCCTAAATAACTCGCATCTACATCCATTTGAAAATTTCCTAAATCTTTATCGGCTAAAGCCATCATTTGTTGCATAGCATTCGGATCTGAAGCCGCACCATTAGTTGGAAAACTTATTCCAAAAGTTAATTTCTTTTCAAGTTTTTTGTAACCAATTGCAGTAGCAATAAGTTGAAAATTGCCAAAAATGGGTAAATCTTCTAAATTAAAATCGCCATTTGCCTCTGTAAAAACTGTTTTTAAAATTGATTCTTTCATTTTTTTAGAAACAGAATCGTATCTGTTTCCTTTCAATTGTATGGTCACATGTTCAATTCCCTTATCGGTTAGTTTATCTATTATTTTACCATAAAACCTACCTACATTCATTGAGCCACCACTCATATTTCTTGGTCCTCTTTGTGTGCCACTTGGCATTTGTGCATTAGTATAGTTTAAAATGGTTAAAAATATAAATGCTAATAAAAATTTCTTCATTTTTTTAATTGATTTGCAAATTTGGATGTAAGTACATGCAAAAAGTTTACTATATAGGATAAACGGTAAAAAAAACTTTCTGAAGGTAAAGCTGAAATTAAAAGATGTATAAAAAAACAATTCAACGAATTTTAACTATAAAATATAAAATGCTAAACTATGTTTGTAAACAATTTGATTTTATGAAAAGAAGTTTAGTAGCTATTATAATATTAATTAGCGTTTCTGTTCAAGCTCAAAAACAAAATTATAAAATTGCTGTTGTAGCTTTTTATAATTTAGAAAATCTTTATGATACATTAGATGACCCCAAAATTGATGATGAAGAATTTTTACCAAATGGTGCTCGAAATTACAATGCAAATATTTATTTGAATAAACTAGGAAAATTAGCCTCAGTAATTCAACGTATAGGTACTGATGATGAAAAAATCCCTTGTCCAGATGGAGCAGCTCTTTTAGGTGTTGCTGAAGTTGAAAATATTAATGTTTTACAAGATTTAGTAAATCATCCTTTAATAAAATCTCGAAATTATCAAATAGTTCATTACGATAGTAAGGATAGAAGAGGTGTTGATGTTGGATTTTTATATAATCCAAAATATTTTGAAGTTATAGATAGTAGGGCTTTATATGTTCAATTGCCTAGGGGTGCTAAAGATGCTTATTATACAAGAGATGTACTATGGGTAAAAGGAAAACTTGATGGTGAAATTATTAATGTTTATGTAAATCACTGGCCAAGTAGACTAGGAGGTGAAGAAAGAAGTGCACCAGGAAGAGCTGCAGCTGCAGCAGTTTGTAAAAAACATATTGATAGTTTAATGTTGGCAGAAGGAGAATCGAAATATATTGTTATGGGAGATTTAAATGATGATCCCATTAGCCCAAGCTTAACAAAAGTTTTAGGAACTAAAAGTTCAATTGCAGATACTAAACCAGGAAATCTTTTTAACCCTTGGGTTGAAATGTATAAAAATGGTTACGGCACTTTAGCTTATCAAGATGCATGGGGTTTGTTTGATCAAATTATTGTGAGTTATAAATGGTTAGATAAAAAGCAAGATGGGTTCTTCTTTAAAAAACAATTTATATTTAATAGAGAATTTTTAACTGAAAATATAGGTAGGTACAAAGGTTATGGTATGAGAACATGGGATGGATTAACTTATAGAGGTGGTTATAGCGATCACTTTCCAACTTATGTTGTATTGTTGAAAAAAGCAGATTAGTTAAAACCTAATTGAATTATTCCTCCACCAATAACATCATTGCCTTCGTAAAAAACTGCACTTTGTCCTGGTGCAATACTTTTTACATTTTCGTAA
>JANLVQ010000014.1:0-10764 GCA_031364085.1 Chitinophagaceae bacterium | reverse complement strand
AATAAATCAACTACACCTCCATAATCTACAGGATACGGAACTGTAAAACAAATTATATGCAGATGTTTTCCCAAAATTGTATAAGTTTTTTTTCTTCGGTTTGCCAATTTAAAACTTCTCTAGCTTGTAGGGTATTTTCTTTTAAACGATTATATAAAACACTATCAGTTAGCAATGTGTTTAAAGCATTTGATAAAGTTTGTGGCTTAATATCATCTACTAACAAAGCCACTTCAAACTCTTTATTAATACTCACATATTCAGGATAAGCAACACAAACTTGAGGAATACCTGCCATGATATAATCAAAAAAACGATTAGCTAATGAGTAATACTGATTTAAACCTTCTCGTTCAAAAATAGTAATGCCAAGTTTTGCATGTGGTGTAATATTTTTTAATTCGTTTGGCAAAACTGTACCCAAAAGTTTCACTTTATCTTCTACACCATTTGTTCTTATTAAATTTTCAACTTCATGGTAAAAATTACCAATACCATAAATATGTAATTCTGCATCTACTTTTTTCATTGCAGGAATTAATTGTTCAAAACCTCTTCCATAATTAACTGCACCTTGATAGATGATAATTGATTGATTGGTTGATTGGTTGATTGGCTGATTGGTTGATTTACTGAGCAGTGGAAAATTTCTAATAACTCCATAATTCACCATATACCTCCTCATAAATTCTTCTTTAATAAAAATATTAACGGTATAACCATACTCAAACTTTGGAACACAAAATGCTTCAATCTTATCCCAAAACCATTTAACTTTTTTATTATTAATGACCTCATTCATTTCAGTAAAAATTTCATGAGCATCATAAACTCTTTTAGTTTGTTTTAAAACTGACACAAAATAACAAGGTAAAATAGTATCTAAATCAATAGCACAAATAGCTTCGGCTCTTTTAAAAAGCAAATAGAAAAATAATTTAATATTATACTCTGCATAAAACAAAAAAGTTTTTTCAAAAATTATTCTAATTCTTTTTTGCTGAAAGATTTGATTTGAAAGTGGAATTGATTTTTTTCTATTTACTCCAACCAACAAAACATCAAAACCATACGATTGTAAAGAGCTGCAAATTCTTTGCATTCTTTGATCGTAGTTTAAATCGTTGGTAACTGTAAAAATAATTTTTTGCAAAATTTTCAATTATGTTTCAAATATAAATAGCAAAAAATAAGTCCTGCAAATTGCAGGACTTATTAAATTTCTTAAACTTAAATTTTATAAACTCTTAATTAATAAAGTTGCAAATCTTACATAATCATCATTCTTTTGTTCAGTTGCAAGTGTTTTACAAGTTTCAGCACTTTGTTTAGCAGCTACTTTATCGCCTAAAGCTTTTTCTATTTTAGCTTTTAATAAATAGTACCAAAATTTATCAGTCTTCTCTCCTACTGCTTTTGTAATATTAGTTAAGGCTTTATTGTAATCTTTATCGTATTCATAATAAAAATTTGCAGCTTGTTGATAGGTTCCTGAAGTAACATTATCTGCACTTAAAGCTTTTTCAACTTGAGCTCTAATTCTATCTCTAACATTGGTAGTAATTGGAATATTCACTAAAGTATTACCCCACATTAATTGCAAATCGCAACTTTCAGCAGTAATGTTTGCAAATTGCATTGTAAAGGTTTCAGAACTTGCTTTAACTTTATTTACAGGAACATTAACTCTGAATAAGTCATCTTTTTCATTGTATTGTGTACCCCATTTTTTTGAGTCACTATTTATAATAATAGTCCATTCATTTTTACCTGGAATAGTATAAATAGCATAACTACCAGTATCTACATTATTACCAGCAATTGCAATGGGGTCGTTAACTTTTAATTTAGTTGCTGCATTTGCACCAGTTCGCCAAACCTGACCTATTGGCCCTAATTCACTACCTTCTTTAAATAAGCTTCTTCCTTTAATACTTGGGCGTGAATACACCAATTCTAATTTACTTAAACCAAATTCTTGAACAACTGTTTGAGTTGGACTTAGAGCTGGTTGTTTAATTTGGGCATCAACACTTAAAAAAGGGAATATCAATAAACCTAATAAATATTTTTTCATACAAAATAATTTTGCTCAAATATAATACAAATGAAAGAGATGAATTTATGATTAAAGGAAGAACGGCAACACACTTATTCTAAAGTGCCTGTTCCCTTAACTATATCAATTTGAACTATTTTATTACCAGATTCTTTTTCAATTGTAGTTACAATTATTATTGATGCAGGTTTTAATGAAGTTGCAGGAATAAAGAATTTTTGGGTTG
This sequence comes from Chitinophagaceae bacterium, assembly GCA_031364085.1. Taxonomy (GTDB): domain Bacteria; phylum Bacteroidota; class Bacteroidia; order Chitinophagales; family Chitinophagaceae; genus CAIVPM01. Next base: position 8,479 of record JANLVQ010000014.1, on the reverse strand, counting down.
TGATGATTGGATATTTTTTTACAGCTGAACTAACTATAATGGGTTCTTGAGGTGTTGGAATATTTATATCAACTTCATCATTATTAAAAGCAAAATAAGATGAGTGATTTTCTAGGGGTTTAAAATAATTTAAAGTTTCAACTAAATCATTTTTTATGTCAGAATTTACAACCACCTCAGAAGGTACTTCTTTTTTGTTCAGATTAGATATTCGTTTGTTAAGAAGAACTTTGTTTGACTGAACTATTTTTTGGTTTACTTGTAGAATTTCATTTTTTAGTTCCGGTATAGCAACTATTTTATTTTTTTCAACCAACACTTCTGTTCTTGAATGATTTGATATAACTAAAGTGAACAATCCAACTAAAATAGCAAAAAATAAGGTTGAAGTTCTGTTAGTTTTATTTTCAATGTCACTTTTAAAGCCTAAAATTCTTTGAACTCTCTTTAATAATACTTTCTTTTCAGAAACAGCATAAAGTGCAAATGCAGCATTAGGTTTTTGTAGTTGTAACGATGCAATACTAACTAAAGCTTTTGCATAATCATTATTATTAAATTGATGTTGCAAAACAATATCATCACAACATAATTCTCTTTCAAAAAATATTTGCTTTTTTATTAATGTAGAGAATGGATTAAAAAACATCAACACATCAATACCTAAAATTAAAAAATTAATTAAATAATCTTTTCGTTTTATATGTGCCAATTCATGTAAAATAATAGCTTCTATTTGTGCAAGTGTTAATGCATGTATTGCTGCTAAAGGAATTAATATGATAGGCTTAAATACTCCAATTGTTAAGGGTGTAATTATTTTACTTGAAACCTTAATAACTACTTGACAAGCTATGCCTAAAGATTTTGACATCTGCTGTACAAACAAATCATAATCGAATAAACTTGATTGTAATTTTTTCTGTTTGATATGAACAATAGACTGTATACCTGTTATAAATATTGCAATATGATAGATTACAAAAAATAAATAAATAACCCCTGCAAAAAATAAAACATCATTCAAAAACCCATTTTGATCAAAAGCAAAATTGAGTGTTGATTCAATAGTTTGTGAATTAATATAAGATGAAATGAAAGTTTGAAGAAACCAACCAAATCCAATAACTTGAAAAAAAATTAAAACAATAAATTTAAATTGTGGATTATTTTCTTTTTTATAATTTAAGCTTAAAAATATAAACCATAACAAAGCCATTTGCCAAATACTGTTAAGCAAAGCAAAACTTAAAGATTGAAAAAAATGTTCTGCAAAACTTAATTGCATACTATTTTTCTTTTAATTGATTTAATAATTGTTGAATTTCATCAATTTCTTCAGGTGTAGCTTGATGATTACCTAAAGTTTGCATCACTAATTGTGAAGCTGAACCACTAAATAAAGTGTTGATAAATTTTGGCAAAAATTGTTTCTGGGTTGTTTCTTGTGTTACGTTTGGTTTGTAATGATGTACTTTACTACTGGCATCTCTTGATACCAATTTTTTTTCAAACATAATTTGCATAAGTTTTAAAGTGGTGGTATAACCAACATCTTTATGTAAAGCCAATTCCTCATGTACTTCACGAACAGATGCAACATTTCTTTGCCACAAAATTTTTAAAATTTCAAGTTCGCTTTCTGTTGGTTTATTTACTTTATTCATATTAATACGATAATATTCGTATGCAATATAAAAGAAAATAATTTAAAAAATAAAAAATATTTAAGACATTCTTGAGGCCAATATCTTTCTCTCACCTATTTGCTGACGCCACATAGCATAATACAAGCCTTTATCTTCTAATAATTTTTCATGATTGCCAACCTCAACTATTTTTCCTTGTTCTAAAACAAAGATTCTATCGGCATGCATAATAGTACTTAATCTGTGTGCAATGAGTACTGTAATTTGTTCATGACTAAAAGAAATATTCTTTATGGTTGAAGTGATGGCTTCTTCTGTAATACTGTCTAAAGCTGAAGTGGCTTCATCAAAAATTAATAATTTAGGTTTACGTAATAATGAACGTGCAATTGAAATACGTTGTTTTTCTCCTCCACTTAATTTCAATCCACCTTCACCTATCATGGTTAAAATACCATTTTCTGCTCTGGCTAATAAATTATCACAGCTGGCTTTTCTTAAAGCTTCTTTTAAATCTTCATCAGTTGCAGTTGGATTTACAAAAAGTAAATTTTCTTTTATAGTTCCAGCAAAAAGATTGGTATCCTGAGTTACAAATCCAATTTGAGTTCTTAATTCGTCAAAATCCATCAAACTGCCATCAACATAATTATAAACAATTTTACCTTCTTGTGGCCTATACAAACCCACTAACAATTTTACTAAAGTACTTTTGCCACTTCCACTTGGGCCAACAAAAGCAATAGTTTCACCTAAACTTACTGAAAAACTAATATCATCCAATGCCTTAAATTGAGCTGTTTGATGCTTGAAACCAACATTTATATATTGCAAATGTTCAATTGCTCCAATATGTTTTGGATTTTCTGGTTTGGGCTCCACTTTTTTATTCATTAAGTTTTGAAAATTATTTAAAGATGCTTCTGCCTCTCGGTAGCTTAAAATAATATTACCAATTTCTTGTAGCGGACCAAAAATAAAGAAGCTATAAAATTGAAGTGAAATTAACTGACCAACTGAAAGAACATTTTTAAAAATTAACCATAATAAAGTAAAAGTGATTATTTGTCGTAAAAAATTCACCATAGTACCTTGAATAAAACTTAAGGCACGAATACTTTTTACTTTTCTCAACTCTAGCCCTAAAATTTTATAAGTATTTTTATTTAATCGTTCTACTTCTTGTGTAGTTAATCCTAAACTTTTTACTAATTCAATATTTCTTAAACTTTCAGTAGTAGTTCCAGCTAAAGCTGTAGTTTCTTCTACTATTTTCTTCTGAATTACTTTTACTTTTTTACTTAGCAAATTAGTAACAATGCCTATAAAAATAGCTCCACCAAAATATACAGGCAAAATGCTCCAGTGTTTGTTTGAAGCAAAAATGGAAACAAAAACAACACTTACTATTATGGCAAAAAGAACATTAATAAATAATCCAATAAATTTTTCGGTATCTGCTCGTACTTTTGTTAAGATAGATAAAGTTTCGCCACTTCTTTGATCTTCAAATTCCTGATAAGGCAATTTCATGGAATGTTGCAAACCATCAGTAAAAATTTTTGCTCCAAATTTTTGTACTACAACATTTACAAAATAATCTTGAAAAGCTTTTGCAATTCTACTTACCATTGCTGTACCCACTAATAAAACCAAATAAAACAATAATCCATTGTAAGTTTCATTTCCAAAGAAGAATTGATGCTCGTTTCGAGGTAAAGTTTTAGCAACATCAAAATAAGCAGGGTGTGTGGCAAACTTGTCTATTACTTTACCAAATATCATGGGGTCGAATAAAGAAAAAACCTGATTAACAGCTGCAAGAAATAATGATAAAAAAACAAGCCATTTGCTTGGCTTTAAGTACTGAAATAAAATTTTCATAAAACAAAGTAAACATCAAATATAATATACACAAGGAGTTTTGCATTAATATACTAATCTTGCAAAACAATTTTCTTAATTAGAAAGCAAAAATATGACTTCAAATAATTTACCACTTGTTTCTATTGCAATGGCAAGTTATAATGGTGAACGGTTTATAAAAGAACAATTGGATTCAATTTTGAATCAAACTTACTCAAATGTTGAGTTGGTAATTGTTGATGATTGTTCAAAAGATGAAACTATTTTAATAATAAAAAAATATCAATCAAACTTTTCAAATATTAAGCTTTTTCAAAATGAAATAAATAATGGCGTAACCAAAACTTTTGAAAAAGCAATTCAAGAATCTAAGGGTGATTTTATTGCTATTTCTGATCAAGATGATATATGGGATTTGAATAAGATAGAAATTTTAATGAATGAAATAGGAGATTATGATGCAGTTTACTCCAATTCACTATTAGTTAATGCAAATGGAGATTCGCTTAATAAATCTTTCACCACTATAATGCACATGAAAACCTATACCTGTGGTGCTCCATTTTTATTATCAAATTCAGTTCCTGGTCATACTATATTAATGAAGAAAGCTTTTGTTAAGAAGATATTACCTTTTCCAAAAGATATGTTATTTGATTTATGGATTGGCTTTTGTGCTGCTGGAAATAATGGGATAAAATTTGTTGACAAAACTTTAGTGAAGTATAGACAACATGAATCGAACACCATTGGAACTAGAGATTCAAAAAATAAAAAACAAAAAGACAAAGTTCTAATTCAGTTTGAAAAGAAATTATTCGAATTAAAAACTTTAGCCACTGCTCCTATAAAAGATGCTAAAACATTAGATATTTTAAAACAAATGATTACTCATTTTCATAGAAGATGGAGTGTTGCAAGAATGTGTTTCTTTATTAAATATTATGATGAAATTTTGGTTAGTAAAAAGAAACCTACTTACAGAAAAAAACTTTTTTGTATTAAGATGTTTTTTAAACCTAATTTTTAATTAAAATGGCTTTATGAGATAGATGGCAGCCATATCTCCATTTCCTTTTGCATTTTCTGCAATCATTTTTTTTCTAAAATTTTTCAGCTGTTCTTTGCTAAACATGCTCTCTTTTTCATTGATGAGATGACTTTTTTTATCGTGCAAAGCCATACCAGTTTTATATTGTTCACTTGCCCAAATTACATAATCGAAACTATCGTAATAAAACTTATCAATTTCAAATCCTGCATCAGTAACCAATTGCTTCAAGCCTTTTTCTGAAGGAATAAAAATATGACGAGGGGCATCTAACCCACACCAAAATTCACCATAAGTTTTCCAACCATAATTACCCATAATGGGTACACGAACTAAAACGCTTCCTCCTGGTTTTGTAATTTTATAAACTTGTTGTAAGGCTTCTAATGGCTCATACATATGTTCAAGTGAATGATGCATCATCACTACATCATAAGTATTCGTAACATCAAAAATATCTTGCTTTAATACTTTTATAGCACCATAATCTTTGCTTTCATTAATGAAAGGATCAATACCAGTTAAATTAGTAAAACCAATATTAAAAAGTTTTGACAAAAGACTCCCATTTCCTGTACCAACATCTAAAATTGCATCATCATATTTTGCTTTAGTAAATTTTACCCATTCATAAAGCTCATTCATTTTGTAACCTAAGCTTAATAATTTTCCTAAAATGGGTTGTTTACCAAAAAGTAAATAATCTGTTTTTATTTTTCGAAGAGGATCAGACTTTTTGCTAATTTTTAAATCAAGGTTAAATGAATAATAATCTCGATTTGGATAATATTTTCCTAAATCTTCAACATCACTTAACAATTGCATTGTGCCACAATTACCACATAGCTGATAATTGAAAGGCTCTTGTAATCCTAGCTGAAGCTCTTTAATTACAAATGTTGTATTGTTTTGGTTATTATTACAAATAATGCAATTTGCCATTTTATTATTTATATTTTTTTATAATTCTGATATTCAAAAAATCTTTTGCCTGTTAACTTGAATAACAGGTTTTTGAATTTGTCTTTTAGTGAAAAATTATTAAAGCTCATGTCATAATCAAACTTCCAATTCATCATTTCGATTCTTTCTATCATTGCTGTAGTATGAGTTCCTTTAAACAGTTCTAATGCATCAATAGATGAAAAATCATAAGCTCCTAAATCTGTTTTATCATATTCTTCTGTGTATTTATGACCCTCCCAATACTTCACTCCTTCTTTTCTTTTATCCATCATCACTTTTGGTTCTTTAACCCAACCATAATGATACATATAAGCATCAATTTCTTTTACATTAAGCTTTTCATCATTTCCTTTTCTAAACCCTTGTGCATCTTTATAACTATAAATATTTTTGTTATTCTTTATAATTCTGATTTCGTTTCTATACCATTTATTCGATGCTCCAATATAATCGTAAGAACCATAAAAATGATAATATTTGAACAATAAGCCATCTACACTTTTATCATCCTTATATTTCAGCATTGCATTTTGTATAATTACAATATCTTTTTCATGTATCACTTCATCTCCCTGAATATAAAAACACCAATCTGTATTTTCATCAATTGCTTTAAAAGCTTTATTGGTTTCATCTGCTAATACTGCACCTCCAAATTGTAATTTTTCATTCCAAATAGTATCAATGATATTTATTTTTGTGGGATGAATGGCTGCAACTAATTCTCTTGTACCATCAGTACAATCTCCAACAGCAACAACTATTTCATCGCATAATGGCAAAATAGAAAGCAATGATTCTTTAATTGGGAAATCAAACTTTACAGCATTTTTTATAAATGAAAATCCAGTTACTTTCATTTTGTTAATTTGGTGTAACTATAAATGATAAATTGGTACCAAAATGCAAATTTCTATTCAGCAATTTGGAAAAAAATGTTTTGTTTGATGCAGGATCTTTTCTACTGTATGTAAAATAATTCAATACATTAAATCCATTTTTACTAAACAAATAATGCATACTTTTTATTGTTGGTTCAAATAAATGATCTGGTGTTCTTGTTGCATCATTCCAACCAGATGAAACTCTCTTTTTAAATCCTAATGTATAAAACAAGTATTGCATTTTATTACTAATAGAATGTTTATGTGGCACATTAACTACTAAAACTCCATTTTCACAAAGCATTTGTTTAGCTTTTTGTAACCACTCATTTGGATTTGGAATATGTTCCAAAACATGACTCATGTGTATCAATGAAAACTTGCTGGGATATTCAAAATTTTCGAATTGCATATTAAACACTTTAATGCCTAAATTTTGTTCAATAAAATTGCCCATTTTCTCAGAAACATCAATACCAACACATAAAGGATAAAAATCCTTTGCAGCAAATAAATAAGTTCCCATACCACTACCAATATCTAAAGTTGCAGTTTTGTTTTTATCAAATTTTGTAATGTAACTCAACTCCTCTTTAAACATAGGAATGGAAGATTCATTAACCTTAGTAAACTCATCTAACTTTAAATTTTCTGCAAATTGATAATATGAGGCATAAGCTCTATCAATAAATTCTTGGTTATATGTTGGTCGGGGTGAAGAATAAATTAAACTGCAATTTTTACACTCAACATAAGTGTATTGCATTTTATGACCAAATTTTTCATGAATACTTCTTGATGAAGAATAACAAAAAGGACAATCAACTTCCTCCCAAGATGAAGGAATATACTCTATTAAAGTGCTCATTAATTTAAATTAAGATGCAAGATACACTCTTGCTTTTAAAATCTTTACTTTGCTGAACTCAAAGTTAGTAAATGCATATTGCTATTGTACATAATGCCATCATTCCTGCATCAAAATATGGAGGTACAGAGCGAGTAATTATTTGGCTAGGCAAACAATTAGTTGCTATGGGGCATAAAGTAACATACATAGTTCCTGCTGGTTCAACTTGTAATTTTGCAGATATTATTTATTTAAACACAGAAGTTTCAATAAATAAAATTATTCCTGAAACCGTTGATGTAGTTCATATTCATTGTGGTGTTAATGAACTTCCTACAAAGCCTTATGTGATTACTCTTCATGGAAATATTAATGAAGTATATGATTTTGATCAAAACACAGTTTTTGTTTCTAAAAATCATGCTGCTCGTTTTGGAAGTGATGTTTTTGTTTATAATGGATTAGATGTTGAAGAGTATGGCAAACCATCTTTCAACAAAAAAAAATATGTACATTTTTTAGGAGATGCAGCTTGGAGAGTAAAAAATGTAAAAGGAGCAATTAAAATTGCAAAAAAAGCCAATATTCCATTGCATGTATTAGGAGGTGTGAGATTTAATTTTAATCAGGGTATTCGATTAACATTTAACCCATCAATACATTTTCATGGAATGATTGGGGGTGAAGAAAAAAATAGATTTTTAGACCAGTCCAGTGGATTTTTATTTCCTATTCGTTGGCATGAGCCCTTTGGTATTGCAATAATTGAAAGTTTATATTTTGGTTGCCCTGTTTTTGCAACACCTTATGGTTCTTTAAAAGAAATTGTAACTAACGATGTAGGTTTTTTAAGTACTAAAAGTAGCGAATTAGTAGAGGCTATTCATCACCTGAATCAATATGATGCAAAAAAATGCCATGAGTATGTAATGGAAAAATTTACTCATGTTCAAATGACAACATCTTATATAAAACTCTATGAAAAAGTATTGAATGGGGAAACTTTAAATAATCAACATCCTAAATTAATCAATCCACAAACAGTGAAGTTCTTAGATTTCGATTAGAATTTTGTTTTGTTTGTTTGTAAAAAGCAGAATTCTACCTTTGCTGCAATAATTTCTGAATGAAAAAATACATTGGTTTACTCAAATACTTAAAAGCATATAAGAAAAATATTCTTTTATACTTCTTAAGTGTAATTGCTTCCATC
>JANLVQ010000003.1:0-9705 GCA_031364085.1 Chitinophagaceae bacterium | reverse complement strand
AAGCATATATATTTGTTGTTGTTAATTAACTAATAAAAAAAATAAGTATGAACAAAGCTGAATTAATTGCAAAAATTGCAGATGATGCTGGACTTACAAAAACTCAAGCTAATGCCGCTATCGATTCTTTTACTACTGCTGTACAAAAAACTTTGAAAGCTGGTGGTAAATTAACTTTAGTTGGTTTTGGTACTTTCTCAGTTTCTAAACGTGCTGCTCGTACTGGTCGTAACCCACAAACTGGTGCTACAATCAAAATCAAAGCAAAAAAAGTTGCTAAGTTTAAGGCTGGTAAGGATTTAAGTTCTAAAATCTAAGCAATTTACAAAAACATTAAAAAAATCCTTCTTGAAATAGGAAGGATTTTTTTATTTTCGCAAACATCAATAACAAATAAATTAATACAAATGGGAAGAGGCGATAAAAAAACTGCAAAAGGAAAACGATTTAAAGGTTCTTTTGGAAAAAGTAGATTAAAAAAAACTGTAAGTAAACATGTTGCACCTGCAGTTAAAGAAGAAGAAGTTGTAGAAGCGAAAGCTCCAAAAAAAGCTGCTAAAAAAGCTCCAAAAAAAGAAACTAAAACAGAAGAAAAAGCAGATTAATTTCTATAAGAAAAAATATTTTCAATCCTACATTTTTGTAGGATTTTTTTTGTGCATAAATAAGCCATTTTCAAGTACCTTTACTGCCCTCATTCCCTTATCTTCGCTACTATCTAAATAACTTTCAAATTCAAGTATAACAGGTATTATGAGCGAAGAACAAAATAAGATTAACGAGGCACAAAATAAGAATTATGGTGCAGATAGTATTCAAGTTTTAGAAGGCTTGGAGGCTGTAAGAAAAAGACCAGCCATGTATATTGGTGATATTGGTTCTAAAGGTCTTCATCATTTAGTTTATGAAGTGGTTGATAACTCAATTGATGAGGCATTAGCTGGGTATTGTAAAAACATTATTGTAAATATTCACCTCGATAATTCTATAAGTGTTAGCGATGATGGTCGTGGTATTCCAACTGCAATGCACACCAAAGAAAAACGTAGTGCATTAGAAGTTGTAATGACTGTGTTGCACGCTGGTGGAAAGTTTGATAAAAACACTTATAAAGTTTCTTGTGGTTTGCACGGCGTAGGTGTAAGTTGTGTTAATGCACTAAGTTCTAAACTACACGTTAAGGTAGAACGTGAAGGAAAAATATTTGAACAAGAGTATTCAACTGGTATTCCTAAATATGCTGTTCGTGAAGCTGGATTAAGCGATAGAACGGGTACTACTGTTCACTTTTGGGCAGATTTAACTATCTTTCAAGTATCGGTTTATAATAGAGAAATTTTGGAAGGAAGGTTGCGTGAATTAGGTTATTTAAACAGAAGAGTAAACATTACTTTAAACGATTTAAGAGAAACTAATGATGATGGTACAACTTACAGCAAAAATTTTTATAGCGAAGGTGGTATAGTAGAGTTTGTTGAAATGTTGGACAAAGCAAGCAATCGCCGTCCATTAATTAGCAACACACTTTATTTTGAAGGATTAGATGAAACTAGCAATGTTGCCGTAGAAGTAGCAATGACTTACAACGATGATTTTAAAGAACATATTTTCTCGTATGTAAATAATATCAACACCATTGAAGGTGGCACACACGTTACAGGTTTTAGAACTGCATTAACTCGTGTATTTAAAAGTTATGGCGATAAAGAAGGTTTGTTTGAAAGAGCCAAAGTTGAAATTGAAGGAGATGATTTTAGAGAAGGATTAAGTGCTATCATTTCTGTTAAAGTTCCTGAGCCACAATTTGAAGGACAAACAAAAACCAAATTAGGTAATAGCGATGTTGCAGGAACAGTTCAAACTGTTGTTGGTCGTGCTTTACAAGCATATTTAGAAGAAAATCCAAGAGAAGCAAAAAATGTTATTTCTAAAATTATTTTAGCAGCACAAGCTCGAGTTGCAGCTAAAAAAGCAAGGGAACTTGTTCAACGTAAAACAGTTTTAAGTGGTGGTGGTTTACCAGGAAAACTTGCAGATTGTTCTGAAAGAGATGCTGAAAAGTGTGAACTTTATTTAGTTGAAGGAGATTCTGCAGGTGGTACTGCAAAACAAGGTAGAGATAGAAACTATCAAGCAATTTTACCTTTGCGTGGTAAAATTCTAAATGTTGAAAAAGCAATGGAACATAAGATTTACGAGAACGAAGAAATTCGAAATATGTATACTGCATTAGGTGTAACTGTTGGTACAGACGAAGATGCAAAGGCTTTAAACATGACTAAGCTTCGTTATCATAAGTTAATAATCATGACTGATGCCGACGTAGATGGTTCTCACATTGCCACGTTGATTCTTACATTTATTTTCAGATATATGAAAGAAATGGTTGAACAAGGTTATGTTTATTTGGCACAACCACCTTTGTATTTAGTAAGGAAAGGCAAAGAAGCAGAGTATGCCTATAACGAAGAACAAAGAGCTGCATTAGTTGAAAAATTGGGCAATGGTAAAGAAGATAGTGTAACACTTCAACGTTATAAAGGTCTTGGTGAAATGAACGCAGATCAACTTTGGGAAACCACAATGGATCCTGCTCGTAGAACATTAAAACAAATTACTATTGAAAGTGCTGCTGAAGCTGATAGAGTATTTAGTATGTTAATGGGTGATGATGTTCCTCCTCGTAGAGAATTTATTGAAACACATGCAAAATATGCTAAGATTGATGTGTAACATCTTCTAACATATTCTTGTGATAAATCATTTTATGGATTTTTTTATCACTGCAATTATTCTGGGTTTATGTTTATCTGTAATGGGATTGGGCATTTTTATGAGTATGAAAATATTCAACATTCCAGACATTACAACAGACGGAAGTTATACTTTAGGTGCTGTTATTACAGCAATTTTACTACTCAATAATGTTTCATTCTTTATCATTATTCCTATAGTTTTTATTGCTGGTGCAATTGCTGGTTGTGTAACTGCTTTAATTCATACCAAATTTAAAATAGATGCTTTATTGGCTGGAATACTTACTATGACAGCTTTGTATTCTGTAAATCTTATAATTTTAGGAAGATCAAATCAACCTTTAATTAATACACAAAACATATTTTCGATTCGATTTTTTCAAAATCAGATTAATAATAGTCTAACAATAGTTCTCATCATTATTTTAATTCTTACTATAATCTTATCTTATATTTTAAAAACAGATTTTGGAATTGCAATGAGAGCAACTGGCAACAATGCACAAATGGTTAGAGCATTAGGTGTTGATGATGATAAAATGAAAATATTTGGTTTGGCAATTGCCAATAGCTTAACAGCTTTTGCAGGGTTTTTAGTAGCACAATATCAGTTTTTTGCTGATATCAATATGGGAATTGGCATTGTAATAACTGGTTTAGGTTCTGTATTAATTGCTGATGCCTTTCAAAAATTATTTAAATTAAATTCTATTATCTGGCAAATTTTAATGGTGATTGTGAGTAGTGTTTTATTTCAATTGGTTTTAGCAATTACATTATCGTTAGGTATCAATCCAAATCTTTTAAAACTAATAACTGCAGTATTTGTTTTGTTCATAGTTGGCATTACCAGATTTAGAAAAATTGCATAATTCATGATTCAATTAATTAGTATTAATAAAACTTTTAACAAGGGTCAGGCAACTGAAAATAATGCTATTAATAATGTTTCTTTAAGTATTAATTCAAAAGAGTTTGTTGTAATTGTTGGATCAAATGGAAGTGGTAAATCAACATTATTAAACTGCATAGCAGGAAGCATTTTAACAGATTCTGGTAAAATTATTTTTAATGAACAACATGATGTTACAAGTTTAAAAGATTATCAAAGAACAATATGGATTTCAAGAATTTTTCAAAACCCATTAATAGGAACAGCACCAGGATTAACTGTTTTAGATAATTTCAGATTAGCTTCCATCAGAACAAAATCTAAAAATATTTCTGTTGGAATCAATCAAAATTTCATTCAAAAAGTAAAAGAATCTTTATCAACTTTAGGAATGGGTTTAGAGAATAAAATTCATCAGCCTGTTGGTAGTTTATCAGGTGGTCAACGACAAGCCATTACCTTATTAATGAGTGTTTTCGATCAATCATCAATTTTACTATTAGATGAACCAACTGCTGCACTAGACCCAAAAAGTGCAAGTGTTGTAATGGAAACTGCCAATCATTTAATAACATCTTTACAACTCACTGCTATTCTTGTAACTCATAATCTAAAAGAAGCCATTACATTTGGTAACAGAATTATTCAAATGCATCATGGTGAAATAATTAAAGATCTTAAAAATGAAGAAAAATCAAATTTGAATAATGCTGAAATTTTTCAATGGTTTCAATAATTAAAAAATTAGTAATATGTTTCAAAACAAAACAGTATTTATTACAGGTGGAAGCAGAGGAATTGGTAGAGCAATTGCTTTAAAATTGGCTGAAGATGGTGCTAATATTGTAATTGCAGCAAAAAGTGTTTCAGAAAATCCAAAACTTGGAGGTACAATTTTTTCAGTAGCAAAAGAAATTGAAACAATGGGTAGTAAAGCTTTACCTGTTCAAGTTGACATTAGAAATGAAGATCAAATTAAAGATGCTGTAGATAAAGCTGTTGCAACATTTGGTGGAATTGATATATTAATAAATAATGCCTCAGCAATTCAATTAACTAATACTTTGAGAACAGAATCTAAGCGATTCGATTTGATGTATGATATTAATGTTAGAGGAACATTTTTAGTAACACAGGCTTGCTTACCTCATCTTAAAAAAAGTACAAACGCACATATTATCACTTTATCACCTCCAATTAATATTGTTCCAAAATGGTTAGGTCCACATGTTGCTTATACCATGAGTAAATATTGTATGAGTATGATGGCAATGGGTTGGGCAGAAGAATTTAAAAATGATAAAATTGCAAGTAATGCTTTATGGCCCAAAACTACTATTGATACAGCTGCTGTAAGAAATTTGCTTGGAGGAGAAACCCTTGCTAATATGAGCAGAACAACAGATATTCTGGCTGATGCTGCTTATTTTATTTTATGCAAAACCAATCTTGAATACACAGGAAATACTTTTATTGATGAAGAAGTTTTGGCAAAAGAAGGTATAACTGATTTAGAAAAATATAGTGTGGTTGCTGGTGCAAAATTGTATCAGGATTTGTTTATTTAGTTTATATTTTTCACTATACTCATTTATAATTTTTAATTTATAATTCAAAATGAAACCCTGTTATATTATTGATGCAGTAAGAACCCCTATTGGAAAGTATGGAGGAAAATTATGTAACATTCGTCCAGATGATTTATTGGCTTATGTAATTAAAGCTCTTATTACACGAAATCAAAATATTGATATAAATGTAATTGAAGATGTAATTGCAGGAGCTGCAAATCAAGCAGGAGAAGATAATAGAAATGTTGCAAGAATGGCTGCATTATTAGCAGGTTTGCCATTAACTGTAGGAGGTAACACTGTAAATAGATTATGTGCAAGTGGTTTGCAAAGTATTATGGATGCTGCAAGAGCCATTATGTGTAATGAAGGAATGTTATACATTGCTGGTGGTGTAGAAAGTATGAGTAGGGCTCCTTTTGTAACTTCTAAATCTGATGAAGCGTTTAGCAGAAAAGTTGAAACTTATGATACCACCATGGGTTGGCGTTTTATTAATAAAAAATTAAGCGAATTATATTATCCGTATGGTATGGGTGAAACTGCAGAGAATGTTGCCAAAAAATGGAATATTACTCGAGAAGCCCAAGATGAATTTGCAGCTAATAGTCAGGAAAAATATTTTAAAGCATTAGCAGAAAATAAATGGAAAGATGAAATTGTTTCTGTTGATATTATCGAAAATAAATGTTCGATAGAATTTACTGAAGATGAACATCCACGTATAACATCCATAGAAAAATTAGCAACATTAAAACCTACTTTTCTTAAAGATGGAACTGTAACTGCAGGAAATAGTAGTGGAATAAATGATGGAGCTTCTGCATTATTATTAGCATGTGAAGAAGCTGTAAAATTATTTAATTTAAAACCTATTGCTCGAATTGTAAGTATGTCCATTGCTGGTGTCGATCCTTCAATTATGGGTATTGGTCCTGTACCTGCTACTCAAAAAGCATTACAAAGAGCTTCATTAAAAAATAGTGATATTGATTTAATAGAATTGAACGAAGCATTTGCATCTCAATCAATCGCATGTATTAAAGATTTAAATTTCGATGAAACAAAAGTAAATGTAAATGGTGGTGCAATTGCATTAGGACATCCATTGGGCTGTAGTGGGTCTAGAATTTCTACCACTTTATTACATGAAATGAAAAAGAGAAATTCGAAATATGGATTAGCAACAATGTGTGTAGGGGTGGGGCAAGGTGCTGCAATTATTATTGAAGGTTTATAAAAAAATAAATTATGAGTACAGCATTTGCTATCGAAACAAATAACCTTAATTATTCTTTTTCAAAATACCACAAAGCAGTAAACAATCTTAGTTTACAAGTACCTCAAGGAAGTATTTTTGGCTTTTTGGGACCCAATGGAGCAGGAAAAACAACTACAATGAGAATGCTTACTGGCATTCTTCCATCAGAAAAAGATAATATTTTTTTAATGGGCAAAAATTTGATGCAAACAATGCCAAAAGTGTTTGAAGAAATTGGTAGTTTGGTAGAAACTCCTTCACTATATCTTCACTTAAATGGATATGATAACCTTAAAATTATTTGTATTCTAAGAGAAATTAAATATGATAGAATTAATTCGATTTTAGAACTTGTAGGTCTTTTGCAAGATGGAAAAAGAAAAGTTCAAGAATATTCTTTAGGAATGAAACAACGATTGGGAATAGCCATGGCATTGCTTTCTAATCCAAAATTATTATTACTCGATGAACCTGTTAATGGACTTGATCCTGCTGGAATTGTTGAAGTAAGGGAGTTGCTTAAAAAATTAAATCGAGAACAAAATATTACCATTTTTATTTCGAGCCATTTATTAAATGAAATTGAAAAAATATGTACTCATGTAAGTATTATACATAAAGGCATATTAAAATTTCAAGGAAAATTAAGCGATTTGCAAGAGAGTGAAGAATTATTAAACGAAGTAACTTTTACTTTGGATGATGCCTTAATTTCAGAATCAATTATTCAGCAAAAATTTAATTCTGCGAAAGCTATAAATCAAAAATCAATCACAATTAATTTCGAAAATGAAAATGAAATTCCAGAAATAAATAAATGGTTAGTTGAAAATGGAATAAATGTATTAGGAATAAATACAAAACTTGGGTTAGAAGATTGGTTTATGAAAATAACCTCAAAATAATTTTAACATGATACAAAATAGCTTGAAAGCTTTTAAAGCAGAGTGGTTGAAACTAAAGGGAAGTGGAATTATTTGGATTATTTTATTAATGAGTTTAATTATTCCATTAATAGTTACAGTTGGTTCTTTTTTCTTTAGTTCTGGATATAAAGATTTAAATGAAAACCAGTGGAATACTTTTGTGGGCAATACTTTTAGTGGATTCGCTGGATTTTTCTATCCAATATTTTTAATTCTAATTGTAATTAAACTTTGTCAAACTGAGTTTAAACATGGTGGGTGGAAATTAATTGAAACACAACCTATACATCGCTTTTATATTTTTATTGGAAAGTTTAAAGTTGCAACAACTCTTTCATTAATATGCTTATTGTGTTTTTTATTTTTTTCATTATTAGGTGCAACTGTTTTCTCATTAATAAATTCTGAAGATGTATTTTTTAAGCAACCGATTCCAATTTTTAAATTGTTATCATTTGTATTAAGACTTTGGATTGCAGGATTTGGATTAATGGCATTTCAATATGTACTTTCAATATGGATTCCAAATTTTGCTTTACCATTTATTATTGGATTTGTAATGCTTAATGCAGCATCTATTTTAAGTGGTTTTGGTATTGCGAAATGGTTACCTTATTCAGCTCCCTCACTTACTCTTGCAACTAAAGATGGTAGCATTATAAATACTTGGTTAATGCATAATGAAAAACTAAGTATTGCTTGGATGATTTTATTTCTTTGGATAGGGTATCAATATTTTTATTTTAAAGGATGGTTGAATGCGTTATTTATACCCTTATCAAAACTTCTTAAATTAGCTGTTGCTATTTCAATTTTTATTCTGGCATTTTGGTGGATAGAAAAACCTGTTGTATTAAAAAAGTATCATAAAACTGTTATTGCTGGAGCCATTAATTCTGAAGACTCTATTAAATATGATGTTTTATTATTGAGAAATTCAAAGGGCGAAATATTATTAAATGTCCCAATTAAAAATAAAAAATTTCAGACAAGCTTAAATGCTGAATTAAGTTTGGGAGAATATTTTTTAACAGTGGATAAAAATAGATTTGGGTTTATTTTTAGCAAGTATGATAGTTTATATTTTAATATATCTATTAATAAAAAATCATTCGATGTTAAGTTAAGTGGAACAAGGATAGCTGAGAATGAATTGTTTAAACCAAAAAATAATCAACCCAATTTTGATGGAGAAGATTATTATTTAAGAAATTCTATACATGAGTTTAGTCCAAAAGAATTTTCAAATAAAATATTAGAAAGAGTAGAAAAAATTAATAAAAAAATAGATGATTTTGAAACTTCCGATAAAATAAAACCTGCATCAGATTTTGTTATTCTGTATAAAAAACTAAAGTCGATTCAGTATTTAAATTTACTGCAGATTGATTATCCAAAAATGTTTAAACTCTATCATCCTAACGAAAAACTGGTATATCCAAAAGAAGCTATTTCTTTTCAAAAATCTATTAGTTTGTCTGATACAACATTAATTCAATTCGATTCGTATATAAATTATTTATGTCAAATATTTAGAGATAAGGTTAACATAAGGGCAAGTAGTTACGATACGAGTTTGTTTAATTATATTGATCTAAATGCAAATAATAGTATAGTAAAAAATGCTATTCTAAATAAAGAACTTTCAGATGCAATTTCAAATATTAGAGATAGTTTGTATAGAAATTATTTAGTACAACGATACACGAAAAATATAAATGTTCATGAACAAAAAAATATTTTAATTAATAAAAATCGTTTGCAAAATTCATTTCAAAAAGGGAGACTAGCACCAGTATTTTTTGCTGAAACTTTATTAGGAGATACAATTTCATTATTAAATTTTAAAGGTAGATTTATTGTTATTGATGTTTGGGCAACTTGGTGTGCACCTTGCAAACAAGAAAGTCCATACTTTGATGATTTATCTGAAAAATACACGAGTGAAAAACTTGCATTTGTAAGTATTTCAGTTGATGAAGAAAAGTATAAATGGAAACGAGAAACTGGCGATAAGGCAAAAACTATATTACAACTTTGGGCATTAGATAAAGAAAATTTCACGAATTCTTATGGAATAGAAGGTATTCCACGATTTATGTTAATTAATCCTGAAGGAAAAATTGTTAATATTAATATGGCTCGTCCATCTGAAGAAGAATTTGAAACTATTATAAAAAGAGAAGTTGTAAAAAGAAAATAGATTCTTACTGAAACAAAAAAGCCATTGCAAATATTTACAACGGCTTTTTTGTTTTATCGAAAGTACAATTATTTAATTTCTACTTCAGCACCAGCT
>JANLVQ010000072.1:0-4689 GCA_031364085.1 Chitinophagaceae bacterium | reverse complement strand
TTTTTATTTCTGAAAATATTGGCAATACTATCAGTTGAAACAATAATTGCATGATTGCCACTGGGCAAATACAAATTGGTAGTATAAGTAAATCCAAAATCTGTAGGATCATTGCCTGCAACATCTCCTCTAACAATAGTTGGTCTTGATGCTATTACATCTACAATTGTTTTACTTAAACTTTTGTAGGTATAAGATCCATCAGGGTTTATAGTATTTATATCTGCAACTGTTATAAAAACTTTTCCTGGATAAGATGTATAGAGCTTTGCTTTTTCTAAAATTAAAGGAACAGTTGAAGTGTATTTAAAATAATTTCCTCCCTTAGCTTGATAATCTCCATCAGTAAAATTGGTTTTAGAACTCGCTCCAATATTAGCAACAATTCCAGAGCCTAAATAATAGTTTGCTGCAATTGTAGTAGAAGATGTGTTTGAGCCAACAGCAATTGGTATTGTTGCTGTTGGTGAATTATACCATAAATAATTTTGGTTAGGATTGCTGTTGAATGCTCTTAAGCTAACAGCTGTTGAACAAATGCTGGCTTGAGCTGTAGTTGTTGCAGATGCAGCAGCAATTGTAAAATCTAAGATTGTAGAATCGTTTAAATTATTTTTATCGGCAGATACGTTTGTTTTTGCAATTACAGTATAATTAGAAGCTGCATTACTTGTAAATGGAGTTTGAAAAGTATAGCTAACACTTGCACCACTTTCAATTGTAGGTGCATATACTGCCGATAAATTTGCAACAGTTGTATTACCATTTTTAATTATTGCATTGATAGAAATATTTGATACAGCTACGCTTCCATAATTTACAATATCTACAGTTATTAACTGATTGATGTTGGCACAAATATTTGAATAGGGGATGGAAATATTATTGATGCCTACATCAACAGCTGAAGGTAAAAACCAAGCTTTATAATCTTGTGTTTCTCCATGATTTGATGAATTGCAAGAGGTTATTGAATTAACATCATTTGTTTCTTGAACAACCACTCTCATTCTTGTAATTGCATTTTGTAATAAATTATTTGGTGTGGTAATACTTGTATTAAAACCAGCATCTCCAAAGAGTAAACCACTTGTTGCAACTAATTCTCCTGCATCATCAAAACTTCCATTCTTGTTATAATCAATAAACACTTTTACAAATTTTGATGCAGTACTTCCATCACATGAACTTAATGATATTGAAAAAGGATAAGTTGTATTGGGTAATAGTTGAGCTGTAAAATTTCCAAAATCATTATACTGTGTACAACCAGCTTGTGTTGTATTATTAATACCTGCAAAACTTACATTATCAATTCTGGTTCCTGAAAAATAAGTTGGTACAGAGTTACAATAATTCACTCCACCAAGTCCACTTACAATTAATGAAAATGCTTGACTTCCTCTTGCTAAATTTCCCTTATGTGTAATTTGAATGGTATAAGATTGTCCAGGTAAAACATCTTCAACATCTATTCTTTCAACATTGTCTCTAAAATTATCTCCTTTGCCAGCAGGATTATTTGGAAAAGCAGGATTTAATATCCAAGGGAAATAAGTGTTATTATTTTTTATAATTCTAATATCCAAATCATGAATCAATTTTGGTGTTGGATTATTTAAAAGATTAGTTGTTGTTGGCGAAGAAGCTGGATCAGTCCAAACTAAACTTGCACTTAATTTTTCATTGCCAGATGCAATAATATTTAAAGTATAAGTGCTGCCATTATTCAAAGTAGTTTCAACAATTTTGGTTTCACCAGTACTTACTTTATTAATTACTTGAGCTGCTTTTTCTACATTCAATAATCCCCAACCAAACTTATAATCTGGCCCAGGCGAATCACCAGCTTCAGTAGTTGTATGTATGGCCAAAGCCTTTAATGTTGAAGCTTTCATGAAGTTTCCACTATTTTTTTGACTATATAATTCTTGCAATAAAAACAAAGACCCTGAAACATTAGGGGCAGCCATTGATGTGCCATTATACATTTCATAAGTGGTTGTATTATTTGCAACACATGATAATACATCAACACCATTAGCCACTACATCTGGTTTTATTCTTCCATCATCTGTTGGGCCCCAACTACTAAAATTTCCTATTTTAATATTTTGTGTTGTAGCAATACCATTTGTAATTCCTTCAATTGCTCCAACAGTTAAAATATTTTTTGCAACACCATAGGTAGGTATTACATCAAAGCCATCGTTGTTCGAAATACCACTTGGTCTATTTCCAGCATTTGTCATAGTTCCAGTACCATCAAATCTTTTATATGATTGTCCTACTAATGGTCCATTTTTATCTCTATTATTTCCAGATGATTTTACAATTAAATATTGTGGTGCATTGAATGCTATAGAATCAAACATTTGGCACTCTTCGTTATAAATGCCAAACTTATAATCTTCATTTTCTCCAGGGTTTCCCCAAAACTCCCAATCTCCACTAAGGGTTTGATTCCAACCTGCAATAACGCCATAGGAATGATTTGAGATGAGAAGGTTTGATGATGCACTAGTCATTTCTGAGAGGTGACTATTAAAATCATAGCTATTTAATTCTTCAACACCAAAAGCCATTCCTTTTGCATTTGGATTAATTCCTTTTGCAATCATAGTTCCTGCAACATGTGTTGAGTGATTAATTTGGCTTGATACATCTTTTTTAATTATTCTCCCATTTAATTCAATATGAGAGCTCATAGCAACACCTCCATCCCAAATGGCAATTTTGCCTTTCATATTTGTAGATGCTCCAGACAGATTTAAATCATTTTGCCAAAGCTTATTAGTATGTGTTGTTTTTGCAGAAATTAAATTATTATCTGTTGAAGTATAAATGGGAAATCCATTTACATCCAATCTGGTTAATACTGTTACCTGATTTGTATTTTTTGTTTGTAAAAATAATGGCCAATTATATTTTGAAGCTTTAGCAACTGCAATATTTTTTTCTTGAATTTCTTTTGCTTTTATTTTTTGTGCATTTTCTTCTAATTCAACATTTATATGTTGCTGACTAAAAGAAATTATCGGATTTAAAAAAATCAAAAATCCCAATAACCGTTTTACCATATAAATTGCATACTTATCCATCCACGTAAAAGTATTTCATTAGATAAAATATTTTTGACATGTGACAATCTATTCTATCTTTCAAAACTTATTCAACTAATTCTAAAAACATATCAATGAAAAAGATTTTATTATTTGCTCTAATACCTTTTTTTTCAACTGCTCAAAACGATGATTCTTTATTCATTAAAAAGATTTCAGATGAAATTTTAGTGAATGGAAAAGCATACGATTGGTTGCATCATCTTACAAAAAAAATTGGTCATCGTTTAAGTGGTTCATCAGCATATAACAAAGCAAGTGCTTGGGGTGAAATAACAATGAAAGAAGCAGGTGCAGATAAAGTAATTATGCAAGAAACACAAGTGCCTCATTGGGTTAGAGGAAAAGGAGATTTTGCCAAAATAATAAATGTAAATAATAAAAAAGAAAATGTTGCTCTTAATGTTTTAGCGTTAGGAAATTCAAATGCAGGCAGTGCAGCTGCTAAAGTAATTGTTATTCATAATTTCGATGAATTAGAAAAAAGAAAAGAAGAAATAAAAGGAAAAATTGTATTTTACAATTATGCCTTTAATCAAACTTTTGTTGAAACATTTAGGGCTTATGGCGATGCTGGAAAATACCGACATAGTGGTGCTAGTAGAGCTGCAAAATATGGTGCAGTGGCTTGTTTGATTCGTTCAATATCTGGATCAACTGATAATTTTCCTCATACAGGAGCTATGCGTTACAATGATTCTTTTCCTAAAATTCCTGCAATGGCATTAGGTTTAAAAGATGCCAATGTTTTATTTGATTTAGCTTCTAAAAATAATGTTACTATTTCTATTAAAACACATGGCAAAATGTTAGCAGATACAATTGCTCATAATGTAATTGGAGAATTAATTGGAACAGAATTCCCCAACCAGTTTATTACTATTGGTGGGCATATAGATAGTTGGGATGTTGGAGAAGGTGCTCATGATGATGGTGCAGGATGTGTACAAACTATGGAAGTATTGCGAGTACTAAAAGTTTTAAATTATAAACCCAAACATTCTATTCGTTTTGTGTTATTTGCAAATGAAGAAAATGGATTGAAAGGTGGTAATGCTTATGCAAATGCTGCTGTTGAAAAAAAAGAAGAACACATTTTTGCTTTAGAATCTGATGCAGGTGGTTTTACACCACGTGGATTTACTTTTAAAGCAAGTGCAGAGCAACTTCAAAAAATACAAACTTGGTCGAAATTGCTTTTACCTTATGGTGGAGATAAATTAGAAATGGGAGGTGGAGGAGCAGATATCGGTCCGTTAAATGAAAAATTAAAAACAGCATTGGGTGGCTTTAGACCGGATAGCCAACGATATTTTGATATTCATCATACAGAAAATGATGTTTTTGAAAGTGTAAATAAAAGAGAATTATTATTGGGTGCAGTAAATATGGCTGCTTTAATTTATTTAATAGATAAATATGGTTTGTAAGAAATAATTTCTCATCAAAAAAAAATGCCTGCAATTGCAGGCATTTTTTTGTTAGATTGAATTGTTTAAAAATTAGTTATAATTAACTGTTACGTTAAAAGGCGTTGCAGTGGTATAAGAACCTGCAGCTTGGTTAG
>JANLVQ010000290.1:0-4218 GCA_031364085.1 Chitinophagaceae bacterium | reverse complement strand
TTGGTTAACACTAACATTATCTGTATTTGCAACAGGTGGTAAATTCACTACAGTTATTATAACTATTGCAGTGTCACATAAAGGAGCTGGTGTACAATTTGGTCCACTTGATTCACATATTTGATAAATCAAAGTATCTTTTCCTGTAAAATTGTTATTTGGAGTATAGATAATATTATTGCCTGATACTATTGCCAACCCATTATTTGTATTTCGTGTTATAACAGGAGCACCTGAAACTGGGCCATCAGTATCACTATCATTTGCTTTCACATTGATATTTACAGCAGTATTTGAGTTTGTAGAAACATCATCTCTATTGGCTAAAGGAGGTACATTAGTTACATTAACAAAAACCCAAGCGGTATCGGCTAATCCAAAATTATCTACAATTCTATATTTAAAGCTTGCAGTTCCTTGAAATGAAGTATTTGGTGTAAATACTATATTGCTTCCAACTACACTAGCCGTTCCACCTGTTACACTACCTACAATGTTTGTTACTGAGATGGTATTACCAGCATCTGGATCACTATCATTATTTAATACAGCAATTGTTTTTGCAGTATTTGAAGGTGTAGAAGCAGTATCTGTATTTGCTAATGGTGGTCTATTAGGAATTGGAGTGCAAGGCAAAGGCATTTCATATGTTATTGTAAAGCTAGGTTTTCTACTTGCATCAGACTCTTCAGAAGCATAGAAATAGAATTTTTTATCTACTTGACTCCCCGAAACAGTTTGACCAATCATGATACCTCTATTTGTAGAAGTATCTGCCTGCCAATCATTTAATGCAGAAAGAATATTAAAACTTACTTTACTTTCATTATCAGCATTACCTGGTTTAGTTAGCACAATCGTTGTAAGTGGATTTGGATTAAAATCACTTCCTGGGTTTGTCCAAAGACTTCCTGTTTTTCTAGTATTCCATGTTACTGTTGACTCATCCCAATTAGGAGAGCCAATAACTTTATATGCAGAGAAGGCCATGGTTGTATTATCTCCACCACCAACGGTTAATGTTAAGGTAGCATTTTTGATTACAGCACCTGCAGGTATTAGGTTTCTAAAGCTAGCATTGGTAATTTGAAATAACCCTCTTTGTGCTTTAGCAGATTGAAAACCAAGTTGCATTTTAGAATCATTCCCATAATTATAATCCTTCTTGTATGCACTGATCATAGCATCAACAGTAGTTGTAGTATTGTTAAATACTACATTTACAGGATTTCCAGTATCATTTGGTTTATACTGACCATTTACACATCCATCATTGATGATATTGAAAAAAACTTTAGCATCACTACACACTCCTAATGAATTGCATAGCCTGTATGTAATGGAGTCTTTAGTTCTAATATCAGTATTGTTTACATAAGTAAAAGTTGAATCTGTATTCAAACTTATTTTACCTGTTGCAGGGTATTGTAAGATAGTTACACTTACAGGAAGACCAACTGGTCTATAAGCATCTTTTCTAACATCAAAAGTTGTTGGAACATCTTCTGGTATACTTATATTTATAGTAGCAGCCGTTAAAGCTGCAGGTAAACAACTATAATTATTGATATAAACTGCATCGAGTCTTAAATTTACAGTTCCTGCTGTTCTATATACAATTAAATATCTGAATCCACTTGGTGGTATAGTGAACTCTTGCGTAGATTCGTTATTTGGGTCTGAATTAGAGAAATTTCCAATAAAAGTTCTTGAACCCCCATTTGAAGTTCTAGAATAGATTGAAGCAGTTACACCAGAACCTAAAGTTCCAGAAGCTATAATGGCTTCAATTCTTTTTGCTGTATTGTAGGGTACTATTGAACCAAAATCTAATACTAATGAGTCTAATGAAGCATTTAAGATTGCATAAGTACTAGGATCATTTTCATCATAATAATTTACAAATGCCCCTGTAGGATTGTCAACAGAATTATTTGTTTGAGCAATTGCTGTATCAATATTACCTACTCCATAATAGAAACCAGGGTAACAACCATTCACATCTGGTGTGCCAACGCCAATTAATATTGATGCTGTATCACACAATGAAGGAGACCCATTATTGCAAACACGGTATTGTGCCGTAGCAGCACCAGTAAATCCTGTTGAGGGTGTATAGCTTACGGTTGTACCATTAGTAGTCCAAGTGCCACCAGTTGGGTTAATGATTCCTGTTACTGTTAAAGTACCCATGTCTGGATCTGAGTCGTTATTTAAAACATTAACTACTAAAGGTGATCCTATTGTTTGATTACATTCTGCAAATAAAGTTGCTGCATCATTAACAGCTATTGGTTTTCTTGGTGCTGGTATTATTGTAACAGGTATAGGAACGAATGAAACTCTACCACAATTATCGGTAACTTTTACAGTAATTACACATGGCACATTACCTGTAACCACAGGAGGAGTAAAAGTTGGATTTGGTGAAGTAGGATTTGAAAACGTTCCACCACAACTAGAAGTCCATAAATAATTATATCCAGAATTTGGAATTACTGATGTTACAGTAACAGATGGATAATATAAAGATGTACTAGAAATATTTTGTCCTGCAGTGACACCAGTTGTTGTTAGTTGTGGAGCTTTCTCTTTATTTGCAAAAAAGCTAAAGTTTAAAAAGGCTCTTTGGGCAGCAACGTTAGCTGGAGCACTTCCACTAATATCATGTGCACCTTCAAACATCACAAAACCTCTATTGGTGTCGTCGAATCCTCTACCATAAACCATTGAAGCTGCTACCTTACCATTTGCATAATCTGGTGACGCCACGTTTTGTTGAGTAGGGTCATATACTAAAATTTTAGCTCCAGGATTCCATCTTGTTGCACCCCCAGTATTAGTTGATTGTAACGGAATATAAATTTGTTCAGATCCATTTTGCTGTGCAGCATCTATTGTACTCAAATACTGTGCAACTGGGTCACTAAAATTGGTATTAATATATGGAACTGAGCCATCATTATGATTATTTGCATTTATTAAACTATTTTCTGGCCATGGTGTTGGAGTAATAATCGAATTTCTTGTAGACAAGAAATTCATTTGTTGAGATGAGTTACTTGGGTTTATTGAGTTAGATAAAGCACTACCAGCTCTACAACCAACCCAAATTGCCCCTTTATATGTTACGTTCCAAGAATATAAATTACTGTGTGTTGCCCAAGTAGGATCTGCATGGGGCATTACATAAATATCATCACAATTATTTAATAATTGAGGATCTTTAAAATAATAGGAATTAGGAAATAATGTATTGGTGATTCCTGCATTTTTAATAAAATTTTCAGCAATACTTCCATTTTTGGCATCTAATGCCCATCTAGGTGCACTTGTAATAGTTTCAGTAACATCTACAGTTAAAGGAGATGTTGTAGTAACAAAATCAACACCCTGACCAGCCCAATATGTTATTCTTGCTTGTACTGCAGGAGTAATATATTCTTTAGGTATAATAAAAGTGCCACCCTTAAAGGCTCTTGAATTATAAATAAAATCGTTACCATCTTTTGCTTTACCCTGGCCAATTACCCATTTTATTGGCACTTGGTAATTACGCAACAAATCATAAATTGCCCCATAAGGTTTTAATGAATTTGCAACAGTTTGTGGCGTGTGCCCCATGTCAATTATTAACGAGCCACTACTCATAATTTCATTAGCAGCAAATACAGAAAAGCTTGTAGTACACCACAAACTTAGCATTAACAACAACCTGTTGAAACGCTTTACTGGATTAACTTTTAAAGGAATTAATGATAAGCCCTTTTTACCTAAAAGTAAAAAAGGGAATACTACTAAAAGTAGCATTTTTGCTGGGATAGGATAATTTCCTAAGGGTAGATTATTCATATTTTGGGTATTACATATGAATATTGAAGAATCAAAAACGCCATTTTTACGCCTTCGATAGATCAATATCTTGCTTAAACGAATTGTACCAACCTTTTTAACGCAATTCGAAGTGGGTTTATTGCACTTGTAAAAAAGTTGTTAAAAACTGTAGTAACCTATCGATAGTTTATTAACATACACCCCCAGAACTTATTCAGTAATGGGGGTGTGTTTGTGTTGTTGTATTTCCCTAATAAGACCCTTGGTTATTTAATATTTAATGAGTGATGATTTAAGATTATTTCCTACTCCCCATTTCCCATTCACCATTAATTATTTATTTTTAGTAATGATGAGTTTAGCGGGTTGATAACGCTGTTCATC
>JANLVQ010000296.1:0-7986 GCA_031364085.1 Chitinophagaceae bacterium | reverse complement strand
AATAAATTTGTTGCACTTAAACTAAAGAATAAAAAATTATTATTTTTATTTACTGATAATTTTTTAGGAAGTCTCCAAGAATAACTAGCATATAAATCTAATGTGCTTTGAGATGGTAGTTTTTGTTGATCTAATATTTTTTTCCATTGATCTGAGCCTGGTACTAATCCTTGAACTGCAGCTGCTGTTCTACGTAATGGATTTATTTCAACATACATAGCATCGAAAAAATTATAGGTTAAACCCACGTTCCAGAATTTTGGAGAACGATAGGTTATACCAAAACTATAAGCTTCCTGAGGCGAGCCTCCAACATAATAATCTTTTGCAAATACAACATCTCTGCTTACAACAGAAGCATCGTTATCAATGGTAGTTATTGAGTTTTGTGAACTAGTGTAAAAAAATCTTCCAACAGCTGCAGCGGCATTAACAACAACATTTGCTATAGGTCTAGCCTCGATACCAAATTCACCACCACTATGTGTTTTGTTAATTCCTGTAATGCCATAGTTTACTAAATTCAAATAAGTATCGTGGAAAAAGGTCATTACATTCATCTGATTTTTAAACTCTGTATAATAACCTGTTAATCTAATTTTGATTCTAGGTGCATTTAAAGTGTAACCTACTTCTAATGTATTTACTTCCTCGTTAGACACATTTTCTAGAGTTGTATTTCTTACACGTGGTGATAAATAAACGTTATCGAAAAATGGAGCTCTGGTTAACATGGCAACATTTGCAAATAAATAGTTTCTGCCATTTAATTTATAGGTCAAGCCTGTTTTGAAAGCATAATTATTAAATTGCTGTGTAGCAGATTTGCCCAATGAGTTATTTGGAAATAAACCATTTTTATAATTACCTGTTCTAAAAAACGACGTATTAGATAATTCTATGGCAGCATAGAAATCTATTTTATTGTACTTTAATAACATTTGAGCCCAACCAGAAGCTTTTTTTATTGTAATATCATAGTTGTATGAGTAATCATCACCCAATTTAACAATTCTATTTGGTGTTAATAAATTGGGTTGAGGAAAATCTGGGTTATTTGCATTTATTCTTTCAGCAAATTGATTCAAGTCAACAAAATAATCGCCTCCTAATAAATCAATAATCTTTTTGTAATTTTTATTTTTTTGATATTGATAAGATGCTCCTGAAGTGATTTCAACATTATCGCCTAATCTAGTATTGAACACTGTGTTTAAATTCATTTTCGTAGTGTTTGTAACATATTCAAACTGAACATATCTAGATCTTCGACCTGTAACTCCATTAAAAGTTTCTAATTGTTTTTTGTTAGCATCATACATTCTGTTCCAGTTTATTTGTCTAACATCATCATTTGTTTGCCACTCCTTTGTAAGTTGTGCTTTCAAATTTGGATCTTCCCAGTAACTAGGTAAATACCTATAATATAGTGGGCTTGGATTATCTGCATGATACCAATCTAAATTACTTGAAGCTCTATCTCCTTTCGAAAAATTTACAGCTGTAACTAAACTGCTATTATTATTAATTCTATAATCGTGAGTAAGAATAACATATGGCTGATCTGTTCTAACATTATTGGCATTACGTTTTTTTCCATTTTGCCATCCCCAAAAAGGGTTATAGTTAGTTGTGCCAACCAAATCAAAAGCTTCTTTAACAGAAGTTCCTAAACGTCCACTTTTTGTTGGGGCACCAAATACAACTAATGAAAGTAAGTGATTTTGACCAATTCTTTTATCTGCAGCTGCAAACCAACTCCAGCCATCAAATGTAGTTCCAGCAAAATAACCTTCGGCTGCATAACGTCTGGTTCCACTAATAGAAAAAGCCCAGCCTTTTTTACTAATACCTGTGTTATGGGTAAAATCTAATCTGTGCTGAAAATTTCTATTGCTCAACACGTAGCCCACTTCACTTTGTTTTCTTTGTTTGCTTGCTCGGATGTCAAAAAAAGTTGTTGTAGCAATATCGCCAAAAGCAGAAGTATTTGGTCTTAATCCAATTGAAATATCTCTATTTCTCATTACATCATTAAGGCCACCCCAAACGCCAAAAGGAGTAAAGCCATTATCTAAATTATCCATTGAAATTCCATTAATATATACGGCAGATAAATCTGTGTCATATCCTCTTAATCTGAAACGTAATGCACTAAAATTGTAAGCAGCTGATATCAAAAAAGGGTCTCTGCCTGCAGTTAAAATAGAAGAAACATTTTGAGAAGCCCCATCTCCCAAGTCATCTTCATCTAAAGAAATTGTTGAGATATTATTTGCAGCATTATCTCTTTGAATATCTAAGGAATTAGTTGCAGGTAATTTTGTGCTATCTACTTTTTGAACTGTGGTTTTTTGGGTTTGTGCAATTGAGTAAAAACTTATTAATAATAAAAAAATAAGCAGCCTGGCTTTCATCATATAAAAAAATTAGTGAACA
This sequence comes from Chitinophagaceae bacterium, assembly GCA_031364085.1. Classification (GTDB taxonomy): domain Bacteria; phylum Bacteroidota; class Bacteroidia; order Chitinophagales; family Chitinophagaceae; genus CAIVPM01. The sequence continues at coordinate 5,547 of JANLVQ010000296.1, read as the reverse complement.
AAAGTATGATAAATCTGCTTTAAAACCTCTTTATTTATATTTAATGAATCAATTAATTATTTGTAGAAATTATTTTATTTAACTAACTCTGAGTGAGGTGATATAAAATTTATTGTTAGAGTTCTTTAAGATTAAGGTAATGTTACAATTTTTAATTTTTCCGTGTAGCTTTCCAGTAATGTACATCATAGAGCCAGCTTCTCTTTGAGAAGTTAATTGAAAGGTGGTAACCCTAACTTCTTCATAAAAAGATTTTAAGGCAATTGTTGCTTGATTCTTACCCATATTTTTCATTTCCTCTTTTTCAGGTAATGTTAAATCGATCATGTTATCAAAATATTGAGCAACTTCAGTTGCATTACCACTTTTTAAGGCTGCAATAATATCTTCAGAAGTACCAAACTCAACAGCTGAGGTTAAACCAAAAAACAAACCAAAAAGGAGTAATAAATTTTTCATGATTTTTATCGAATTAAATTCGTAATTAATAAGCTAAAATAGTGCCAAATGATTGTTTTAAACTTTCTTTTTAAATGATGGATGAAATTGTTGTAGTGTGTCTCTTAAAAAATTTCTATCTAGATGAGTGTAAATTTCAGTAGTGGTAATACTTTCATGTCCTAACATTTCTTGCACTGCTCTTAAGTTTGCACCACCTTCCACCAAATGTGTAGCAAATGAATGCCTGAATGTATGTGGAGAAATGGTTTTATTAATTTCTGCTTTAGTTGCTAAATCCTTAATAATATAAAAAATCATCACTCTACTTAAATTTTTACCCCAACGATTAAGGAATAATATATCTTCATATCCACTTTTTATATCAATTTTATTTCTAACAGTTTCAACATAAATTTTAATAAATTTTATTGCATCTCTTCCAATTGGTACCAATCTTTCTTTATTTCCTTTACCGATTACTCTAATAAAACCCACATCTAAGTACAAACAACTAATCTTTAATTCAATTATTTCAGTAACCCTAAGTCCACAGCTATACAAAGTTTCTAGAATTGCTTTATTTCTTGTTCCATCGGCAGTACTTAAATCTAATGTTGAAATGAGTAGCTCAATTTCTTCGAAACTTAATGTATCTGGTAATTTTCTACTTGTTTTAGGAGCTTCTAAAAGTAATGAAGGGTCGGCTGTACCAATTTGTTCTATTAAACAAAATTTATAAAATGCCCTTATTCCAGAAATAATTCTTGCTTGAGAAGTAGCCGACAAGCCTATTTCTGCAATAGTTTTAATAAATAATTGTAAATCTTTTAGGGTTATGGTTGAAGGATTTTTCTCTATTTTTTGATCTTTCAAAAAGTGTATTAATTTTTCAATATCTCGTAGGTATGCCTGAACAGAATTGCTGCTTAAAGACTTCTCTAATTGCAAATAAGCTTTAAAACCTTTTAAATAAGATTGCCACATAATGTAATAAACGTAAAAAAACAATTTAAATGATGTGAAAATACAGGTTGCCTTTTATCAAACTTTCATCGATATTATTTGCTTTATCATTAATCTTGCTCTGTAATTTTTATATGAGTCAATTTTCAATTTATTTTCAATTAGGCTTACATCATATTTTGAATTGGGGAGCACTCGATCATATTCTGTTCATTATTGCTTTATGTTTAAAGTATCAGTTTGCCGATTGGAAGAGAATTTTAATTTTAATTACTGCCTTCACCATTGGTCATACTGTTTCGCTATTTGCAGCAGTATTTAATTTCATTAGCTTTTCAAATATTTGGATAGAATTTTTAATTACACTAACCATTTTATTCACTGCTTTGTATGATGTGTTAAATAAAAAAATTAGCTATTCTAAAGGTAAGTTAACCTTCATTTATTCATTTGCATTAATTTTTGGGTTAATACATGGCTTAGCTTTTAGTACAGATTTAAAAATGATTATAGGAAATGGCGATTTAGTTTGGCTAAAGCTACTTTATGCAAATATTGGCATTGAAGTAGCCCAACTATTGTTAGTCTTTGGTTTATTGAGTATCAATTTTATTTGTTTAAGAATTTTAAAAATCAATTTTAGAGAATACACTTTATTCATTAGCAGTGCTATATTTGGAGTTGCTTTATATATTTCAATAATTAGATTCCCTTTTTAAAAACTATAATAATAACAAAATGAAAAGAGTTGTTACCTTAATGATGTGTTTGTTCGCTTCAACATTGTTTGCACAAAACATTATGAATAATCCTACAAGCAATCATGGCAATAAATTCGAAGCTTTAGGAACTATTATTCCAACGCCTAACGAACAAAGAACTGCAAGTGGGGCACCAGGAAATAAATATTGGCAACAGAGTTGTGATTATGATATTAAATGTGAACTTGATGAAAAGAATTTAAAAATTATAGGAAGCGAAACGGTTACCTATTACAATAATAGTCCAGATGCCTTGTCTTATTTATGGTTACAGTTAGATGAAAATCAACACAGCACTGTAAATAATGCCAATTATCAAACCAGTTCAACTTTAATTTCAAACATCAATATTGCTACAATTGAAAAAATAAAAGAAGCAAAAACTGATAATGGTTTTGGAGATAAAATAACACTATTAACAGATGCCAATGGTAAAAATTTAAAATACACTATCAATAAAACAATGATGCGTATTGATTTACCATCGAAACTTTTACCAGGACAAAGATTTACTTTTAAATGCAATTGGAGTTACAAAATTCCAGATAGAATAGCTGATTTTAGTAGAGGTGGTTACGAGTACTTTCCTGAAGATGGTAACCATTTATTTACCATAGCACAATGGTTTCCTCGATTATGTGTTTATAGCGATTTTAAAGGTTGGCAAAACAATCAGTTTACCGGAAGTGCAGAATTTGCATTAACTTTTGGTAATTACAATGTAAGCATCACTGTTCCTGCCGATCATGTGGTAATGGCAACAGGCGAATGCTCAAATTATGCAAGTGTTTTATCTGCTGCACAATTAGCACGCTGGGAAAAAGCACAAGTTGCTAAAGAACCAGTTGAAGTAGTAACATTAGCAGAAGCAACTGCTGCAGAAAAAAACAAATCAACTGCAAAAAAAACTTGGAAATTCTCTGCAAAAAATGTACGTGATTTTGCTTGGGGAAGCTCCCGAAAATTCATTTGGGATGCTATGCCAGTTTATATAGAAGGCAAAAGAGTGATGTGTATGAGTGGCTATCCAAAAGAAGCCTATAAATTATACAAAACTTATAGTACTAAAGTTGTTGCACATACTATAAAAACTTATTCAAAGTTCACCATTCCTTATCCATATCCAGTGGCTCAAAGTATTGAAGCAGCAAATGGTATGGAGTACCCAATGATTTGTTTTAATTATGGCAGAACCGAAAAAGATGGCACTTATTCTGAAAGTACAAAAAATGGAATGATTGGAGTAATTACTCATGAAGTGGGCCATAATTTCTTTCCAATGATTATTAATAGTGATGAAAGAGAATGGACATGGATGGATGAAGGCTTAAACACATTTGTAGAATATTTAACTGAAGAATTATTCGATAATAAATTTCCATCACGTCGAGGACCAGCATATAGCATTATTGATTATATGAAATTGCCAAAAGATCAATTAGAACCTATTATGACTAATGGTGAAAATCTAATTCAAATGGGTCCAAATGCTTACAGTAAGCCATCTACAGGGTTAAATATTTTGCGTGAAACTATTGTAGGTAGAGAGTTGTTTGATTTTGCATTTAAAGAATATTGTAAACGATGGGCTTTTAAACATCCAACACCATCAGATTTGTTTAGAACAATAAACGATGCAACTGGCGAAAACTTAGATTGGTTTTGGAGAGGATGGTTTTATGGAATTGAGAATTGTGATATAGCAATTGATTCAGTTAAACATGCTGTTTTTAGCGATACCACCATAGCTTCTGGGGCTGGTGGAAGAAGAAATTTTGGGGGAAGAAATAATGGCGTAGCAAAACCACAAATTAATTCTTTTGAAGACATTTCTAAAATTAGAAATAAAAACGATAAAAGCATTACGTTTTTAACTGATACCGATACTACTTTAAGGGATTTTTATTGGAAATATGATAGAGGAATAATTGCATACGATTCATCTGTTAAAATGACCATGGAAAGCCCAATGGCACAAATGGAAAAATTGACTGATGAAGAAAAAGCAAAATATGCTAACACCCATTTATATGAAGTAACATTTAACAATAAAGGAGGTTTAGTAATGCCAATAATTGTTGAATTTACTTATGAAGATGGAACAACAGAAACTGAAAAAATTCCTGCACAAATTTGGCGTAAAAACGAAAATAAAGTTACCAAAGTTTTTATGACCAATAAAAGGGCAACAAGTATTAAATTAGATCCAATGCGGGAAACTGCAGATGTTGATGAAAAAAATAATACCTGGCCAAGAATGAATGATGAACCTAGCAAATTCAGTATTTTTAAAGCACGTCAGGTTTCTCGTGGTCAATCAACTGGGTTAAATCCTATGCAAGTTTTTAAATAATTGTTAATGGTTAATTGTAAATGATAAATTGTAGTCATAATATTATTAAGTTTTAAACTATTAAACAAATCAACCTATAAAACATGGTTTTTATTCTAACATCATTGCTCACATTTTTGCATCCATTTTATGTTAGTGTTATTGATGTAAATCATAATGCAAAAGATAAAAATGTAGAAATCAGTATTAAAATTTTTGTAGATGATTTAGAAACTACATTAAAAAATAATCATCATAAAAACATCGATTTGAATAAATCGATGAATGATGTTGGGGTGAATAAGTTAGTACAGCAATATATTGAATCTAAAATTCAGATTGCTATAGATAATAAACCTCAATCCATGCACTATTTAGGATATGAAGTTCAAAAAGAAAGTGTTTGGATTTTTTTTGAGATTACTGACATTACTCACATTAAGAAAATAAATTTCAATTGTAATTTGTTGTACGATTATCAAGTAAAGCAAATGAATATTTTTAATGTTAAAGCAAATGGAACTGAGAAAAATTATAAACTCGATTATCCAAAAAACTCTCTTGAGTTTGAATGGTAATATATATATTTAAATGAAAGATTTGCAATACCCAATCGGTAAATATTTACCCCAAGAATTTGCTTTAGAACAAAAGAAAAAGTGGATTGCAGATATTGAATTTCTACCAACAGAATTGGAACAAGCAATAATAAATTTAGATGAACATCAATTAGCCACACCATATAGAGAGGGTGGTTGGACAGTTCATCAAGTGGTACATCATGTTGCTGATAGTCACATGAATGCTTTTATCAGATTTAAATTGGGGTTGACTGAAGATAATCCAACTATTAAACCATACAAAGAAGCTGCTTGGGCTGAATTGGAAGATGTAAAATCTCTACCAATAAATATTTCATTAACTATTTTACATGCTTTGCATAAACGGTTGGCAGTTTTATTAAATAGCATTTCAGAAGAACAATGGAAAAGAACAATTGAACATCCACAGTATAAACAACAAATGACTTTTTGGTATTTGTTGGGTTTA
>JANLVQ010000287.1:0-2382 GCA_031364085.1 Chitinophagaceae bacterium | reverse complement strand
CTCATTGCAAAGCTTGCTGTTATCATGGCCATCCTAGCAGAAGACATTGTGAAGACATCTCCGCAGCGTAGCCTGACAGTACGGGCTCTTTAGACAGAGTGTACTTTTTCTCAAAAGAAAATTGTCAGATGATAAACGTATGCGTTTAAAAAAATTCCGGTCCTGATGAGCTAGCAAACACAAAAGTCGAAGCAGATGTTACCAAAACGATTTCATTATTTACCTGAAGTAGATTGTTGTACTGCTATGTTCATCTACCATTTATTTACTGAGTTGAAATGGTCATTAATTTATCTCATTTGATTTTCCCACTAAGATTACACCTGCAGTTGCTCCCAAAATAGAGCCTATGATTTTATTAGTACCTCCGGAGCGTTTTGTTTTAATGTAGTCAATACTGCTTACAGGAATGATATTTGATTTTTCTTCTGAAAGTTGAAGAGATGAGTCTGTAACAATAAGCACATGCCCTTTACTTATTTTTGTTCCTGACGAGTTATATACTCTTACAAAAATGGATTCTTGGGCATAAATACTGAAATTAATGGTCATCAAAAAAAAGAGAATGAGCGTTTTCATAATGTTAATTTAAAAGTGAAAAAAAATAATACCACAATAATTTTTTTAGAGGATAATCAATTGTTCCTGAGAAGGGTTTGTGTTTTGGCAATTCCAGATATAGTAACAACCCGTTTAATTATACCAACTGTTTTAGCCCAATAATAGGTTGTCTTTTTGTTTGGAGTGTTCCATGTGTACTCAAATACTTGCGTATAAGTTTTTCCTTCAACAACAAGAAATGAGATAAGACGATTATTGAAATTACTGAAAGCAATTGCCTTATCTGGTTCACCAAGCTCTACAGGAAAACTGTCGTTGACGATATTGTTGTAGAAAATTGGAGGAGTTGTGCTGCCATTAAACCATTCGCTTTGCATCATGCCGCTGTATTTTGTAAGGATCAGGGTAAAAGATTCATAATAGTAGGCAGGAAATGTTGCTGGAAAACCGAGTACGTTATAAGTGAACGATGGTGAATAGAGCTCTTTTATAGAACTATTAGTAACTACCACAGAATCCAAATCGCCACTTGCTGAATCTTTATAAATCATGTATTTACCCTGAGTCAGTTTCATATATGCCAAACCAGATGTTTCCAGTTTCGACTTTGCAATTGCTGGCTCGCTACTTTTTTTACAGCCTATAGTTGCAAAAATTGTAATTGCAACTATGGCAATGAAAGGGTTGTTCTTTTTCATGTTGTTTATTTTTAGATTATTAAGAAATGACGGATGAGGGTTTTCATAATGTTAGTTTAAAAGTGAAAAAAATAATACCATAATAAATATTTTTTAAATAGCTTTTTATTAAATGCAATTTTAGGCTAGTTTAGTATTTACAAAAATTGACATTTGTCAATTAATATTTATGACCTAACAGAAAACATTTCTTTTTTCCTGAAGATTAATCCGTTTAAAAATGAATTATATAAAATGCAATCAGGTATAAATTGTATAATTATTTTTATTAGTTCCCAACGTTTAGAAATAAACACTCTTTTCTTTTTATTGTTTATTGCCTTAGTTATTTGTTGTGTGGCTTTGTAAATAGGGGTTACCCAAAATGTGTTTGTCTGATTTTCTATCATTGGTGTTTGTACAAAACCTGGACAAATTTCAGTGATGTGTATGTTTAATTTTTCGGCTTTGCTTGTATGCCTTAAACCTTGTAAATAGTTATGTACAAAGGCTTTCCCTGCACAATAAGTTTGAGCTTGAGAAAGCCCACGATAAGCCAAAACAGAGGAAAATCCTACTATTTGTCCTTCAAATTTATTAAGTTTAAAATATTGGAATGCTGCATTTGCAATTGCAGCAAAACCTATTGCGTTTACATTATGTTGTTGCAGTTCGTTTTCCCAATTGCCACTCTTATCTGCAATACCAGCTGAGTAAATTAAAATATCTAACCCACCCATTTTATTCACTAATTCAAAAAAATAATTTTCTAGCATTTTCAATTTCATAAATATCAATTTCACAAATTAAATCACTAGCTATTTTATCAGAAAATATATGTTGTAATGCTGTTATATTTTTATCGGCTACGGCAACTATATTTTTTTTTGCATAAAATAATGCCAATGATTTACCCATACCAGAAGCTGCACCAACAATAATTATTTTTTGCATAACAAATTATTTAATGCAATTTTAGACTAGTTTAATATTTACATTAATTGACATTTGTCAATTAATAGTTTAAGCTTATAACTAATTTTGTGTTATGCTAGAAGTCTTTCTTAATTATATTGATAGTGTATATAAAATGAGTGATGCTGGCAGAAATGCTCTGGCAGAAAACATATACATTAAAGAATTC
>JANLVQ010000258.1:0-9499 GCA_031364085.1 Chitinophagaceae bacterium | reverse complement strand
AGATATTGCAGATAATGAACAGAAAATTATTTTTCATGGCAAACGGGCCGATGGTATTGTAAAAGGTATGTTACTACATAGCCGAAGCAGCACTGCTATTAAAGAACCAACAGATATTAATAAATTAGCCGATGAGTATTTGCGTTTGGCCTATCATGGTTTAAGAGCAAAAGATAAATCGTTTAATGCAACCATGAAAACATATTTTGATGAAACACTTGAAAAAGTAAATGTCATTCCACAAGATATGGGCAGGGTAATTTTAAATTTAATTACCAATGCATTTTATGTGGTGGATGAAAAGAAAAAATCGGGTATAGAAAATTACGAACCAACAGTAACTGTTAGCACTAAAAAAATAGATGGTAAATTAGAAATAAAAGTAAGCGATAATGGAAGTGGCATGCCTCAAAAAGTAATTGATAAAATTTTTCAGCCATTTTTTACTACAAAACCATCTGGCAAGGGAACTGGCTTGGGTTTAAGCTTAAGTTACGATATTGTAAAAGCACATGATGGAGAATTAAAGGTGCATAGTGTAGTAAACGAAAAAACAGAATTTGTAATTATATTACCTATCTAAATATTATTGAATGAAAGTATTAGTTGTAGATGATGAAATAGATGTTCAAGTTTTATTTGAACAACGTTTTAGAAAAGAAATTAAAAGTGGAGAAATGGATTTAGCATTTGCTTTTTCTGGCGAAGAAGCCTTAGAATATATGAATGAACATGATCATGAAGCTGTACTGATTCTATCTGATATTAACATGCCAGGTATGAGTGGTTTAGAATTATTAAAACATATAAAAGAAAAATTTGAAAAACCACCACCTATTGTAATGATGATTACTGCTTATGGTGATGATGAAAATTATAATCAAGCAATGAAGCTTGGAGCCGACGACTTTTTAACTAAACCAGTTGATTTTATTTCATTAAAAGAGAAATTAAAAAGTAAAACAGCATGACCAAAATTTTAGTTGCTGATGATGAGGCAGATTTAGAAACTTTAATCAAACAAAAATTTAGAAAACAAATTAGAGAACAACACTACGAATTTGTTTTTGCCATTAATGGTAATGATGCATTAGAAAAAATGAATCAACATCATGATATTGATATAGTTTTAAGCGATATTAATATGCCCGAAATGGATGGTTTAACATTGTTAACCAAGCTTTCTGCCGATAATCCACTTACAAAAACAGTTATGGTATCAGCCTATGGTGATATGGAAAATATACGTACAGCCATGAATCGTGGAGCTTTTGATTTTATAACGAAGCCTGTTAATTTCGACGACCTTGAATTAACAATGGAGAAAACCATAAAACATGTACAACAAATAAAAAACACTATCAAAGCCATTAAAGAAAATAATATTCTTAAAATGTATGTTGATGAAAATGTATTGAACTTTATGGGTAGTCGAGAGTTCGAATCTTCCATCATGGTGAGTGAACATATTGAAGCAACGGTTGTGTTTATCGATATCTGCAGTTTTACTGCCATTAGCGAAACAGAAAAACCCGATGCTGTTGTAAATCTTTTAAATAAATATTTCGATATTATAGTTAAAGAAATTATTGCTCAAAATGGAAGTATTGATAAATTTATTGGTGATGCTGTAATGGCTGTTTTTCAAGATGAATACCATTTAGATAGAGCTATAGATGCTTGTTTGGCTATAAGAGAAAAATTAAAAAATATACCTAACGAAACTGGTAATTTATTTTTTACTCCTAAAGTTTCAATTGGTATTAATTCTGGCGAAATGATCTCTGGCAATATTGGTTCATCTAGTTTAAAACGATTAGATTTTACAGTTATTGGCGATACAGTTAATACAGCTCAACGCTTGCAATCAGCAGCAGCAGAAAATCAAATTTTAATCTCAGAAACATCTTACGAAAAAGTAAAAGAATCATTTAACTGTAATCATGTTGGCAAAGTAGAATTAAAAAACAAAATAAATCCAATTGAAGTATACGAAGTGCTAGATTAATTTTTTTTATAAAAATATCATTTAATGAAAAAAATCATTGCATTCTTTTTATTTCCTATTTCGATTTTTTCTCAGCAATTTTCTCAAAAAGAAATTTCCGCTTGGGAAAACCAAGCTAAAAATATAAAAATTATTCGTGATAATTTTGGAATTCCACACATTTATGGCAAATCAGATGCTGATGCTGTATTTGGATTAATGTATGCTCAATGTGAAGATGATTTTAAAAGAGTAGAATTTAATTATATTGAAAAATTAGGACGTTTAGCTGAAGTAAATGGAGAGAAAGATTTGTATAATGATTTACTGAATAGATTAGTTATAGATTCAGTTGATGCTATTAGAGATTATAAAAAAGCAGCACCTTGGTTAAAGAAAGTTTTAAATGCTTATGCGAATGGGATTAATTATTTTCTTTATAAAAATCCTAAAATAAAACCTGCACTTTTAAATCAATTTCAACCATGGTATCCTTTATTGTGGACTGATGGAAGCATTGGTGCTATTAGCACTGCAGGAATTTCAGTAAATGAATTAAAAAACTTTTATGGCCAAGAAAAAAGTGAGTTGGTATATCAAAAAGATTTTGAAGAAAATCCCATAGGCTCAAATGGATTTGCTTTTGCACCTTCAATAACTAAATCTGGCAATGCTATTTTATATATCAATCCTCATGTAACATTTTATTTCAGACCAGAAGTTCATATAATTAGTGAAGAAGGATTAAATACTTATGGTGCTGTTACTTGGGGACAGCCTTTTGTTTATCAGGGTTTCAATGAATATTGTGGTTGGATGCACACTTCTAGTCAGGCTGACATTTCAGATGCATATATTGAAAAATTAGTAAAGAAAGATGGCGAATTATTTTATGAGTATGATGGTGGACTAAAGAAAATTCGAGCAAAAGAAATTAAAATAAAGTATAAAGTAGAAAATGGTTTTGAAGAAAAAATATTCAACACTTTATTTACTCATCATGGCCCTATTCTCGCCAAACGAAATGGAGAATATTTAAGTTTAAAACATAATAATAGAGATACTAAGGGTTTTATTCAAAGTTGGTTAAGAACTAAAGCAAAAAGCTTTACTGAATTTAAACAAACCATGAATATGGGAGCAAACCCATCTAACAATACTGTTTATGCCGATGCTGAAGGCAATATTGCTTATTGGCATGGAAATTTTTTACCAAAGCGTAATCCAAAATATAATTGGAATGAGCCTGTTGATGGTACAACTAAAGAAACGGAATGGTTAGGTTTTCATAGTGTGGCAGAAAGTGTTCATTTGTATAATCCTAAAAATGGATGGTTGCAAAACTGCAATTCAACACCTTTTACTGTTGCAGGAAATGAAAGTCCTAAAAAAGAAAATTATGCAAATTATTTAGCACCTGATGCAGAAAACTATAGAGGAATTAATGCTGTAAGAGTTTTAAGTGAAGCAAAAGAAAAATTTACTATTGATAAAGTAATTGAAGCAGGGTATAACAAGAAACTAAGTTTTTTTGAAGATGCTTTACCAAAATTAATTGTTGCTTATGATAGTATTGCTAAGTTTATTACAAAAGGGGATACCAGTTTAGTATTGTTAACTGAATTGATTGATAGTTTAAGAAAATGGGACTATCATGTTCAAGAAAATTCAATAGCACCTACTCTTGCAATTGAATGGGCACAAAGACTTCAATCGAAAATTCAGAAAACTGACGGTGAAAGTTTTGTTTCTAAAACTAAAAATTTTATGAATTCAATCTCAGATATTAAGTTATTAGAAATTTTTGTTATTATTATTAAAGAATTGGAAAAACAATTTGGGACTTCAAAAGTTAAATGGGGTGACATTAATAGATTTCAAAGAATATCAAACGATATAGAAAATCAGTTTAATGATAGCTTACCAAGTTATCCTGTTGCTTTTGCATCTTCAACCTGGGGTATGTTGCCATCTTACAATAGTAAAACATTTAAAAACACTCAAAAGCGTTATGGTGTAAATGGAAACAGTTTTGTTTGTGCTGTAGAATTTGGTAAGAGAGTAAAAGCAAAATCTTTATTGGCAGGAGGTGAGAGTGGTGACCCAAAATCAAAACACTTTTTTGATCAAGGATTGATATATAGTAAAGGAATTTTTAAAGATGTTTTATTTTATAAAAATGATGTATTGAAATATGCTATAAAAATTTATCATCCTGGAATAAAAAAATAGTTTACAAATCAATTTCAGCTCTTGTTACATATTTCCATTGACCTTCGTTTATTCCATCAATTTTCAAATTCATTATTCTTACTCGTTTTAAAGTAATTACTTTATAGTTTAAATATTCACACATTCTTCTTATTTGTCTGTTTAACCCTTGTGTAAGAATAATTTTAAAAGTATTGGATGAGATTTTTTGAACCTTGCATTTTTTTGTAATTGTAGCTAAAATGGGTAAACCCTTACTCATTTGTTGTATAAATTCTGGTGTAATGGGCTTATTTACTTTTACAATGTATTCTTTTTCGTGATTGTTTTCTACTCTTAAAATTTCATTTACAATATCGCCATCATTAGTTAATAGAATTAAACCAGATGAGGGTTTATCTAATCTTCCAATTGGAAAAATTCTTTTGGGATAGTTAATAAAATCGATAATATTATCTCTGTCTTTTAAATCTGTAGTGCAAGTAATGCCTGGTGGTTTATTGAAAGCAATATAGACGGGTGCTGGTTTGATTTTAATTGGCTTATCATCAATTGTTACATTATCATTTTCAAAAACTCTATTGCCTTTTTGTGCAATGGTATTATTAATTTTTACTCTTCCATTTTCAATCCATTCATCTGCAACTCTTCTAGAGCAAATACCAGTTTCGCTTATAAATTTATTTAAGCTTTTAGATGTATCCATGTAAAAGTAAAATTACAACCTAATCTTTAATTGTTTCATTTTTACAACTTAATCTGCGTATAGCAATTAAATGCGAAAATAAAATTAATGGTGCAATAAAAGTGGGTAACCAACTGAATGGAAAATTTAGAATTGCAATATTGGGTTGTTCTTTTCCAAAAACCTGTAAAGGAGTTGGAGTAGACAAAGCTGCTAATGTAATTATGTTAAATAAAAGAGCTAAGGAAATATAATTCCACATCAAAATTACTTTTTTACTTAATACCTTTTTTGTAAATCCAAAGTAAGCAATAAAAGGTGCTGTAAGACCGGCAATAATGTCAAAATTATATCCGATAAAAGTCATTACAGATGGTACTACTTTTTCAATGAAAAGCATGTATAACATTACTTCTACCGGAACTCTAATAACATGCAAATATGTTAATGTTTTTAAGGGTAAACTATCAATGAACATATTTCCTTTTTTAGTGAAAAAGAAAAAAAGAATTGTAATTAAAGTTGGAATTGTTCCAAAAAGAGCAATGTAAGGAGGAATAATATTTAAATGACTGGGGTCTTTATAAATTTTGTAAAACGAAAGAAACGCTTGCAGTATTAACCAAAAGGTTAAACCAATAATAATATTAGGAGCATTTACATTATAATTACAGCCTTCAGAATTATCAGCAGCCACATAAAAAATAACTAATGCCATTAAAGTAGTTAGACCAAAAATTATGGTAAAATAATCTGGTAGGTGTTCTATCATACAAAAGCAATTAAAGTGTGAACAATAAATGGAAATTCTGTAGTTTCTGCTGTTCCAAATATATGAATTCACTATAATATTTTACATAATTTTAACATTTAAATTTAAAAATAAAAAAAGCCACATTTTTAGACTGTGGCTTAAATGTTATTAATTCTTATATTTAGAGTTTATCGAAAATGCCAAAATAAAACTTGCTTTTTGCATCAAATGCATCATAAGCTTTAGGATCTTTTACTTTTGATTTTTCTCTTTTGTACTCAAATAATTGTCCCAAGTTTTTTACAGTATTTTTATAACTGGTAATTTCAACTTTATTTTTATCTGTTTTTTCTTTTAATGATTTTTCAGTTTTCTCTAACCACTCAATTGCTTTGTCTGCAGCTTCAATAATTTTAACCTCTAATTCTGTGTTGGCTTTCTTAATAGGTTCAATGTCTGCCTTTGCCTTAGCTTCAACTGCTGCTCTTTTTTTAGGATCTTTTTCAACAGGCTTGTTGCTATTAATAGATTGCATTTTTCTTACATTTTCTCTATAAGCATCATCTAAATCAGAAAAATTATTATATAATAGAATGGCGGCATTATAAGCTGCTAAACCATTATTATTTTTAGTAAAAGCTTTTTGAAAAGCATCAATTGCTTTTGCATGAATCATTTTACCTTTTTCAGTCTCGGCATCAATTTTTCTGTAAGAAACAAATGCATCACCTAGCGTGGTATATGCAATACCAGAAAGAGTTCCTTTAGTGTCTTCAGTATTGTAATACTCTAATTTTGCATCAATATCCATGTTTTTACTAATAAACTCAATAGCAAAATCTTCAAAATTTTCTTTTGGATATTTCTCTTTAGTTAGTGCTAAATATTTTTCAAAACCAGCTTTATCTTTTAGTTCAATATACCCAATTAAAAGATATTTATACATATCTAAATCATTAGGGCCACCATATTTTTTGTCTGCTGCAAATGAATAATAATTAACTGCTTCTTTAATTTTTTGTGCATTTTGTGCAGAATAGCCACTCATTAAAATAGCAAGTGTATCAAGTGCTCCACCATTTTTTCTTAAATCTTTTTTCATGATGATTTTTGCCAAATGAGCACATTGATCAAAACTTTCAAAAGCTTCTGTCCATTTTTGGTTTACATAGGCAATTCTTCCATCATTATAGAATTTATCATACATTAAGCCTAATGGTTTCCAATTAATTGCGGGAGAGGTAATCTGAACTAAACTAGGGTCTGCATTTTCATATTTTTTAAACCTTTCTAACCAGCCGTTAATAAGGTTAGGATATTTAGCAGATAAAGTAGCATCATTTATTATTTCAGCATCTAAAGTTAAACTCCAAATTAATACTTCTGGATCAGAAGCAACATTTGAATTTTCCATTAATTTATCAATTTCTTGTTTGGCTGCTTCTACTTTAGCAGTAATGTAATTTTTAGTTACATTTTTAAGTAGTTCATTGGTTTGCGAAAAACTTAAACTGTATAAAATAATACTAGCTAATAATGTTGTAATTTTTTTCATTATTGTTTATTTATTAATTATTGTTTTCTGTTTCAGTTGATGATTCGCTAGATGTAGTATCAGAATTGGTATCATTTTCGGAAACAATATTTTCATTTGGAATTATCGTTTCTTCTTCCTCATCTTGTTCATCAATTTTAGAAATTGCAGCAATTGTATCACCACTATCTAATTTAATTAATTTAACTCCTTGAGTTGCTCTTCCACTAGTTTTAATATTTGTAATTGGAGTTCTAATTGTTACACCAGATTGACAAGTAATTAGCAAGTCCTCAGTTCCGAACACGTCTAATATACCAACAAGCTTGCCAGTTTTTTCAGTTACATTAATTGTTTTAACTCCTTTGCCACCTCTATTTGTAATTCTATACACATCTTGTCCATCTTCATCAACAATTTTAGTTCGTTTTCCAAAGCCGTTTTCACTAACTACTAAAATAGTTTTATCTTTTTCTTCTCTACTAATACAAACCATACCTACAACTTCATCAGTTTCATCATCAACTTCAATGCCTCTTACACCAATTGAGCCTCTTCCTGTAGCTCGAACTTTTTCTTCAGGGAAACGAATGGCTCTACCACTTTTAACTGCCATCATAATTTCACAATTCCCATCGGTTAAACGAGCTTCTAAAAGTTGATCGCCTTCATTAATTGTAATAGCATTAATACCATTAATTCTGGGTCTGCTGAAATCTGCTAAATTAGTTTTATTGATGATGCCATTTTTAGTACAAAGTACTATATACTTATTAGCAATGGCTTCTTTATCTTCTAAATTTCTTACTTCAATAATTGCTCTTACTTTATCGTCTGGAGGTATTTGAATTAAGTTTTGAATTGCTCTGCCTTTACTGTTTTTTTCTCCTTCTGGTATTTCATAAACTTTTAACCAAAAACATCTACCATGTTCTGTAAAGAATAACATGGTATCGTGTGTTGAGGCAACAAATAAATGTTCTACATAATCTTCTTCTCTTGTTTTTGCACCCATTGCACCACGTCCACCCCTACGTTGTTGACGATATTCGCTTGCAGTTGTACGTTTTACATATCCTAAATGCGAAATAGTAATAATTACATCTTCTTCTTTAATAAAATCAAGCATATTCATTTCATCGGCTAAATATTGAATTTCACTTTTACGTGGTTCTCCAAATTTTGATTTTACTTCAAGTAATTCAGTTTTTATTAAGTTGTATCTTAAATCTTCACTGGCTAATAAATCTTTTAATCTACCAATCGTTAACATTAAACCATTGAATTCATCAATGATTTTTTCACGTTCCATACCTGTTAAACGTTGCAATCTTAATTCAAGAATTGCTTGTGCTTGTTTTTCAGATAAACCAATAACTTGTTGGTAATGTTTTGCAGTTTCTTCTGTAAATAAAGCCCCAGGCAAATACCATTTATCAGTAACACTTTTTTCAATCAAAGTTCTTTTGGCTTCATCAGGTGTAGCACTTTCTCTAATTAAAGTAATGGCAGCATCTAAATGATCTTTATCGGCAATTACTTTTAAAAATCCTTCTAATAAATGAGCTCTTTCTTCAGCTTTTTTTAGTTCGAATTTGGCTCTTCGTATTACCACTTCCATTCTAAATTCAATGAACTCAGCAATTAAATCTCTAATATTAAAAATTCTTGGTCGGCCTTTACTAATAGCAACATTGTTAATACCAAAACTGGTTTGTAGTTCTGTGTATTTATACAACATATTAATTACAATATTTGCAACTGCATCTCTTTTTAAATCAATAACAATACGTGTTCCTTCACGTTTATTACTTTCATTGTTTACATGTGCAATGCCATCAATGGTTTTATCATTTACTAACTGACCAATTTTATCAGTTAATCCATCTAAACTTACTTGATAAGGAACTTCATTAATTACAATTTGTTCTCTACCACTTGGTTTAGTATCAATAGAACATTTTCCACGAACTACAACTCTTCCACGCCCAGTTAATAAACCTTGTTTAACGCCTTCCATTCCATAAATCACACCACCTGTTGGAAAGTCAGGGGCTTTTACAATATGAATTAAATCTTCGGCAGTAATTTCTCTGTTTTCAATATATGCCATGCATCCATCAATTACTTCACTTAAATTATGTGGCATCATATTAGTTGCCATGCCAACTGCAATACCACTACTTCCGTTTACTAAAAGTTGAGGAATACGTGTTGGCAAAACTGTAGGTTCTTTTAAACTATCATCAAAATTCGACTGAAAATCTACTGTATCTTTTTCAATATCTTCTAACATGGCTTCAGCAAATTTTTGAAGCCTCACTTCAG
>JANLVQ010000225.1:0-3508 GCA_031364085.1 Chitinophagaceae bacterium | reverse complement strand
TTGAAATAATTTTATTTAAAGTAATAGTATAATTGTTAGGGCTACCATTATGTTTTACAGATTGTTTTTCAATAACAGCACCTAATGAATTGATAATTTGTACATCATAAATTCCAGCATTCAATTCTTTTAAATTAATATTGAAAGATTTACCAATAACAGGATTTGGATATATACTCATTACGCCTTTTGCTTCTTCCATTTCTACTATAGCAATCTTACTCAACAAATTGGTATTATTGCTCGACATTAATTTTACCCTATAATAATTTTTACCAGTAAATGGCTTCTCGTCTATAAACTGATAGTTTTGAATTGCAGCGTTTCCTTTAGGAGTAATATTTGATAATAAGGTAAACTCTACGCCATTACTCGACTTTTGCAGCTCGTAATGAGTTACATTTTTTTCGTTTACAACACTATAATCAACTTGTATTTTTCTATCAATTTTTTTAGCTGCAATATTGGTTACTATACCGGGTAAATCATCACGGTTTTTAAATATAATTTTAAATCTATTTAGGGTAGAACTTGCAGCATCATTAGTAATATTAAAGTTAATCCAGTTGGTATCGGAAATTGACAATGCTTGTAAAGTATTTAAATATTTATCTTCTAAAAACGGTTGTACACCTGAAGATTCTAGATTTTGAGAAAATATTTGCCAAGTATAATTTGGTTTGGTTAAACGATAAGTATTCAGCACTATGCTATCATTTTCTAGCAAGATTTTTCTTCCATCAATACTTAAAAAATTATTCTCATTTTTAATAGCAATACCTTCTACACTTGTAAAAAATTTTGTTGCATCTTCTTTACCTAAAGTATTACTGAAAGATGAATCAAAAGCTGCAACTACACCATCAGCTAATACATTTTTTGTTCCATCATTATAAAATAAATTAATAGCTATAAGTGATATTTCATTTGGTCCACGAAATGCATTCACATTGTAATTAGAAACTTTATCTGTTTCTTTAATAATTAGTTGAGGATTACTTGATGATGTTCTTACAAAAAAACCTTGACTAGACTGTATATATTGGTTTAAACCCACACTGCCCGAAAAAGGAGAAATTAATGTAACCCCACCAGAACTATTTACTGTAACATAACCACCTGTTGCATTTAAATTAGGATCCCAACCCCAATAAGTATTTTCAAGATTGGTTCTTGAAATGGTTGTCCAATCAATTGGTGATGCAAAAGGATTGCCTAAAAAAGTATAATCGCCCACTACATTGGTTAATGGTTGTGTTGAGTTAATGGTATAGGTTTGATTGCCAGTTAAAATTATACCAGTTGCTTTTAAAGTGGTATAATTTGGTGTGTTGGTAGAAACTGTATTGGTTCTATCTCCATATACAAAAAAGTAATAAGCAACTCCAGCTTTTAGTGGTGTGTATTTAGTATTTTTTCCATGTAAGGTCGAATAGCTTACATACCTATGTCCTGTATCTTGATATAAATAAACAGAAGGGGTTGAAGTGTGTTGATCAAAACCATTATTTACACTTCCGCCTGTAATAATAGTTCCAATATTTGCTGTACTGTTATTTCCACTGTTTTGCCAATTACCCCAAATAGAAAGTGATTCTTCTCCTGCAGATAATGTTGAGCTCGTACTTGTAGTAACTGGGCTGGTTAATAATCTGTATTTTCTTCGGCCAGGAATATATCTTTCACTTATAAATCTACCTGTACCATATGTTACTACTGCAGTTGAAGCACTTGTTGCAATGCGTGCTGTACCTGTAACATTTGATTGTAGAGTAATATTACTATTACTTAATGCCAATGTGGTATTTGCTCCAATGGCTAATGAATTTTTTAGGGTTAGATGTCCAGCTAAAGTTTTTGTACTTCCTCCAGAAAAATTTACACTTTCGAATGTAAATGAAGGAATACTTTGTACAGATGAACCATTAAAATCGAAACTGGTACCTGTTATAATATTTGCACCACTGGTAAATGTTGCATTAGGGCTAAAAGCACCTGCTACACCAATTATTGTTGCACTTGAATAAGTAATATTGTTTGAACTACGAGCATTAGAAACAGTTAAATTGTAATAATTTACTGCAGTTATTATTTGTGCAATGGTTCCGTTATAATTTACAGTGCTAGTGCCACAGGTAAAAGTACCTGTATTATTAAAAAAATTTGAAATATTATACACTCCGTTTCCTTGTACAGTACCAGCATTATTTAAATTAATAATATTGGCAGTACCATTATTTTGAACAATAGCAGTAGCAGCGTTAATTATTGAATCTGCATTGATAACAGTACCACTAGAAATAGAAATTACAGCAGCATTATTGTTTATTACCTGAGCAAATAAATTTGAACTTGTTAATACAATAATAGACCCTATGATTAAAAAATATTTAATGCATACCACTCTCATTAGCTTAAGTAAAAAACATTTTAGCTTTCATTACATATAATTATATACTAACTATAACGTTTATAAACCTGTAGTAGTATGTTTACAGCAATAAAAAAACAGCTAATTTGTTGTTTTGTTTAAAGTTGAGTAAGAATTTTAGGGAAGATAATTTCCCGTATAAAAATCCTATTTTACTTTTTGAACAGTAAGTGTCCTCTGGTAGAATGTGCTTGTATTGGAAGTAACCCTCCATCTCACCTCAATAGCCTGCCCTGCTCCAAGCCCGGTTATGTACGCATGGGTTGATATAGGAATTATATCTCCATTATTGAACGAATTCTGTATTACAGAAGCTGCTATCTGTATTCCATTTCTATAAATGGAAACGGGTCCCTGTTTATTGCCATTCGTATTACTGGCTGAACCCGAAAAAAATACCAGGTAATCTCCGGCTCCGGGAGTTATGGTCATACCTGTTAACAATACATCAGTAACGCTAGTTGTCGTAGCATTAGTAGTTGACGTTGCCTGTGTAATGGTTGGTGCAGCAGTATTGGCAACGGTAATGGTACCAGCAGCATTGGTAATGGTTATCCCGTTACCGGCTGTTAATGTAGCTGCAATCGGAGCCGCACCGGTAGAGCCAATTAATAATTGACCATCTGAAAGTGCTACAGCTTCTTGTATTGTACCAGCATTACTTACCATAATTCTATGATTATTTAAAGTAGCTGAAGAATTGGTGCCTCCGTTGGCAATCGGAATCACCGTTGTTCCAGTTATAGTACCATTAATAACAGGTGTAGTAAGGGTTGGCGTGGTTCCAAAAACTGCAGCACCTGTTCCTGTTTCATCTGATAAGGCACCTGATAAGTTTGCAGATGAGAAGCTACCTAATGAAGTTGCATTACCAACTGATGTAACAGCGCCTGTTAAATTTGCATTGGTGGTTACATTGCCTGCAGTTAAACCCGATGCTGTGCCTGTTAAATTTGTTGCTACACCTGCGGATGGTGTTCCAATGTTTGGAGTTACTAATACAGGTGAGGTATTCATCACAAACGTTGTTCCTGTTCCTGTTTGAGATGCAATGCTTGTTGCATTTCCAACTGATGT
>JANLVQ010000223.1:0-16742 GCA_031364085.1 Chitinophagaceae bacterium | reverse complement strand
TCTTAATAAACTATCAAACTCAGCATATAGCTTATCAATAAACCATAATACTTTACCACCTTGCATTACATATTGATCAATTTTTATTTTATCAATTTCAGTAAATGGTAAAGATGGTTTTACAATGATTAAAGCCTTAATAGTATCAGCATTTAAAATGCCTTTCTTCAAATCAAAAATTCCAGTTCTGTAATTTTTACTTAGTGTTGTTACTAAATCTTGTACTGATGGGTTTACTGGCTCTCCATTTCCTATAGCATAAGCAACAATTGGAAATACTTTTTTGGTAATTTTATCAATGGCATCATCAAATTTAAATTCTAATAAGGCTTCACTATAATTTAAACTGCTTTCTTCATCAGCACCACTTTTTCCACTCATTAAATCTACTACTTTCAACTTTCCTTGGTATCGAATAATTGCAGCAGGAAAAATAAGTTGTTCTGTTTTTTCTCCTTCTTCTCTATTCAATTCATTATTAAATGGTTTAACTCCAATACTTAATAAACTATCATACAACATTGACTTTAATGTATCTGGTAAACCCTCACCTGGTCGTTTAAAAGTGTAAGAAAGTTTTCCATTACTTTCATCTCTAAAACTAGAAAGCAGTTCTTGGGTTGCAATTTTAAGCTTTCGAAATCCTGAACTTAAATTACCTGTTAAAAAAACTTGAACTTCTACTTTATCATCTAAGTTTTTTAATAAGTCTTTTGTTGCGGAACTAATTGAAAATCTTTTCTCAGCTGTTAAATCTATTTTTGAATGTATGGCAGTTGAAAGATAAATAATAGCAGTAAAGCTTACTATTAAAAAAATCCACCAATATTTATGTTTAAGAATTTGTTGCATTTAAATGAATCGCTTTTATACAATCTTTAGCTAATTTTATTCATAATTTGTTTCTGAGTAATCATTAACAATAATCCAATTACACTAATAAAATAAATCACATCTCTGGTATCTATTACTCCTCTACTCATATTTTTATAATGAAAATTAATGCCTAATAATTCAATTACATAATCGTACAACCCTTTAAGAATAGGCAATTTACTTATTGCATCAAAACCATTATATAATAAAAAACAAATAAAAGAGGCAGCAATAAAAGCTACTACTGTATTATTTGTAAAACTGGCAACAGCAATACCAGATGCAGTATAAACTGCAATTAAAAAAAACAACGCTAAATAACTACCTAAAGTTGCAGCAAAATCAATTCCTTCATTTGAACTTAGTGCTTGAACAGAATAAGCATAAACTATTGTAGGCAATACAGCAGTTAAGCCAATCATCAAACATCCAAAATATTTGCCCATAACAATTTTGAAATCTGAGATTGGAAGTGTTTTAATGAGTTCAAAAGTTCCCGATTTATATTCTTCAGGAAAACTTTTCATAGTAATTGCAGGTATTAAAAATAATAATACCCAAGGAGCATAATTGAAATAGCTTGAAAGAGTTGCATATCCAAAATTTAAAATACTGGTTTCTGGAAATACAAAAAGTAAAAGTCCATTTAAAATTAAAAACAAAGCAATTACTGCAAAGCCTGTTATACTATTAAAAAATTGTTGCCATTCCTTTTTACAAATCATCCACATAGGCAACAAAAATAGTAGTAATGGAGTTAATGAAAAGTTAGTTTTTAATGATAAAGTAGTTATTATGAATTTGAAAGATATTCCTCTAACTCAGCTTCAGTTTTATAACGAACTTCTCTTGCTTTACTGCCTAAGTTTGGACCCACAATACCTGCTTGTTCAAGCTGATCCATTAATCTGCCAGCTCTATTATACCCAAGCTTCATTCTTCTTTGAATTAAAGAAGTGCTGCCTACTTGGTTTTGAACTATTAATCTTGCAGCATCACTAAACAAAGGGTCTCTATCATTAACATCAAATTCTTTGCTGTCTAACTCTTTTTCATCAACATACTCAGGTAAATAAAATGGTTCTGGATATCCTTGTTGTTTACCAATTTCTTCACATATTCTATCTACTTCAGGTGTATCTACAAAAGCACATTGTAAACGAGTAATTTCGCCATTATAACTAATCAGCATATCTCCTTTACCAATTAATTGTTCGGCCCCACCCACATCTAAAATTGTTCTACTATCAATTTTACTTGATACTTTAAATGCAATTCGGGCAGGGAAGTTAGCTTTAATAGTACCTGTAATGATATTTACTGAAGGTCTTTGTGTTGCAATAATCAAGTGAATTCCAACAGCACGGGCTAATTGAGCTAAACGAGCAATTGGCATTTCAATTTCTTTACCTGCAGTCATAATTAAATCGGCAAATTCATCAACCACTAAAACTATAAAAGGTAAAAATTGATGTCCTTTTTGAGGATTGAGTTTACGAGCAACAAACTTTTCATTATACTCACGAATATTTCTACATCCTGCTTCTTTTAATAAATCATACCTGTTATCCATCTCAATACATAAAGCATTTAGAGTGTAAACTACTTTTTTAGTATCGGTAATTATACTATCGTCTTCTCCAGGAAGTTTAGCTAAGAAATGTTTTTCAATCACCTTATACAAACTCAACTCTACTTTTTTGGGATCTACTAACACCAACTTTAATTGAGAGGGATGTTTTTTAAATAATAAGGATACCAATATTGTATTAATACCAACAGATTTACCCTGACCAGTTGCACCTGCCATTAATAAGTGAGGCATGGTGGTTAAATCAACAATGAAATTTTCGTTATCAATTTTTTTACCTATAGCTATAGGAAGAGAGAAGTTATTTTTTTGAAATTTTTCACTGCTAATGAGTGATTTCATACTCACTACAGTTTTTTTAATGTTAGGTACTTCTATACCAATAGTACCTTTTCCTGGAATTGGAGCAATGATTCGAATACCTAATGCTGCAAGACTTAAAGCGATATCATCTTCCAAGTTTTTTATTCTGCTGATTCTAACACCAGGGGCAGGAACAATTTCATATAAAGTAACAGTAGGGCCAACTGTTGCTGCAATACGTTGAATATCGATATCATAGTTTTTTAATGTAGCGATGATTTGATTTTTATTAGTCTCTAATTCTGTTGGGTCATGAACAATTTTTTCACTACCATGAGTTTCTAATAAATCAATGGATGGATATTTATAATTGCTTAAATCTAAAGTAGGCTCATAATTTGCCATTTCAACTGTTTTAGATTTACCAGGTTTTGGCGTTTCATCTTTTTCTTCCTCAACATCTTTAATCTCTAAAGGCAAATCACTTAATGGTTTGGGAGTAAATTTTTGTTTGGGTAAGTTTTCGACTTCTTTGAAACGAGATGCATGTTCAGGGTCAATTTCATCTTCAGCCTTTTCATCAATGTTAAAACTAATTTGTTCTTCCTGTGGTAATAAAACAGAAACTATTCCAGCATCAGATTTAAGTTTATTACCAAAATTAGCATCAACATTATTGGTTAATTTTAATTCAAGTTGATCATCTACCAAATCATCGTCAATAAATAATTTACTTTCTGTATCAGAAGCATCGATAGGTTCATCTTGAATAATTTTTTTTCTATCTGGCAAACTAAATTTTGGATTGAATTTCCAAATAAAATAAATGAAATAAAACATTAACAAAACTAAGCCAGTGCCTAAATTACCAATAGTTGCATTCATCCATTTATTAATATAATTTCCTACTGCACCACCCCAACTTAATTGACTTTGAGCTGTAACAAAAGCAAAACTTGTACTAATAATTACTAATGAAATTAATACATATTTTACATTTTTTGTAATGGAAAAAACTGGCTTCGAAAAAAATAAGTTCACTCCTAAAACAAAAAAGAAAGTAGATAATACCATTGATGCTACTCCAAAGCCATTGAACACTAAATTATGTGCAGTAAAAGCACCTAAAGCACCAAAAAAATTATGCACTGTTGGAGCATCTGGTGAAAATATTTTTAACCCTGCATTAAAAACAATGTCTTGATCTTCTTGCCAACTAAATAAATAAGAAATGATTGATATAAATAAGAAGATAGCAAAACCTATTGAAATTGTTCCAAAGATTTTACTGGTACGCTCATCATGTACAACTTCAGAAATAGTCACGTCAAGTTCTTTATCCTCATTTAAAATATCAGGATTAGGCGTTGATTTCGATTTTAATTTATTAGCCATAACAACACAAAATAATTGTGTAAATTATAAAACTAGGTAGTTTATTTCAGTTGTGTGGAATACTTTCGACTTTAACTTCCACTTTATATGTAAAGTGGATAACTAACTTCATTCTAATTGGTATACTTCTGAATTTCTTTTTTTAAATCTGATTCGTAGGGCAAACCAATAATTTGATTAACTAATTTTCCTTTTTTATATAAATACAATAAAGGAATGGAGTTAATTCTATAATATTCTGCTAAGCTTGGAGATTTATCAATATCAATTCTTTGAACCAAAATTTTGCTGCCAAATTCAGATTGAATTTTTTTCAACATAGGTTCTAACCTTTTGCAAGGACCACACCATTCTGCATAAAAATCTACAATTACAAAATCATTAGCATTTGCAATTTTTTCTACGTCTTTCAACCCAAATTCTTCACTATTGATAGGCATTACAACTTTATCATCAATTTCAAATTTATTAGCTTGCCATGCCATTATACCACCTTTTAAATCAACAATATTTGTAAATTTATTTTTAGCAAGAATTTTAGCTGCATCTGCACTTCTACCACCTACTTTACAATAAACAAAAACGGTTTTAGATTTTTCTAAGCTATTGATTTGATTGGTAAAATCTTTATCAAAAATATTTATGTTTATAGCATTTGGTAAATGACCAGCAGCATACTCTTCAGGTGTTCTAACATCTAAAACAATATTCTCTGGGGTTTTGTCAATAGCTGTTTTAAATTCGGTTGCTCCTAGAAGTTGAATATTTGCTTTAGAACTTTGAGAACAAGAAATAATACTAAAGCTTATAGTGCATATAGCTATTAAATACAGGGATAATTTCATCATTTTTTTTGCAATATTAATGTGATAAGAATTTAATTGATTGATTTTTGTAATGTTTGAATGAGTTGATTTTTAGAAACAACACCACTTTGTCGCCAAAGTATTTTACTATTTTTAAATAAAATTAATGTTGGAACACCTTGTACTTGATATTGATGTGCTGTTTGTGGATTTTTATCAACATCTAATTTAATTATACTCACTGTTTCGCCTAAAACATCTTTAACTTCTTTTAGAATGGGCGACATGGTTTTACATGGTCCACACCACTCTGCAAAAAAGTCAACTAATACAAGTTTTTCTGATGATATAATTTCGTTAAACTTCATTTTTATTTTTGTTGAATAAACTAATTATCAATCCTCCCAAAATAGCACCATAAATTGTGCTGTTTATTGGTTTTGATGTTATTGCACAAGTTCCACTAGTACAACCAATAAAATAATAATACAAAAACCCCAATAAACCACCAATAATGCTGCCAAATAAAATTATTTTATTTTGATTTAACCACTTCTTCATAAGCTATATCTTCTGGTTCATTTGATTTTGAAAAATTTGTGGTAGAACAAGAACTTCCACAACAAGCAACATTAAAAATTGACATGGTAGCAAAAAGTAAACCAATAATACCAAAAGTATAATTTCTAGTATATACAGATTGAATGATGATAACAATACCCAGTATTAATCTTAATATTCTAAAGAAATTCCAATTTTTAAATAGTTGATTTTTCATAATTATATTTAGAGATTAGATTGTTTACTTTAACCCAAGTATCACCGTTTGTTACTTTGGCAATACCGTTTTTTTGCAAAATTTCTTTTGCCATACTACTTCTGCCTCCACTTTTACAAAAAACAACAACATGATTTTTGTTTTTGAACTTGTTTATGTTCTCAAGAACAGTGCCAAGTGGAATATTAACTGAACCTTTAACATGTCCACAATCAAACTCTTCTTTTGTTCTAACATCAACTAAAAATGGTTTTTGTGCTAAAATTTCTGGTAATGAATCATTTTGGATATTAGAGAACAATTTTTTTAATGCGTTTATCATATTAATAAAATTAATTTAAGCAAACTTCTCACTTTCCAAGCAATGATTAAGTGATAAATGTTACACATAAAAATTAAATTTATTTTTTAATCAAAATGATAAAGAGTTCGGTATTTGCTCTTTTATGGTATGAATTATAACAAGTTTCAAAAATTTTTGATACAAAATAAGGTTGAAAATAATTCTTATATTCTTCCATATTTCCACCAAAAGGTGGACACTCAACTTCGAATTCTCTATTAAATAAAACACCAACTAGTTTACCGTTAACATTTAATAATTGGTGCATCTTTTTTGCATAATCAATTCGTAAACTTCTGTCAATAGCACAAAAAAAAGTTTGTTCTAATATTAAATCATACTTTTCTTTATGAAAGAAAAAATCATCTTCAATAATACTGATGTTAGTTTTATTTTGATATTTTGATTTTAGTTTTTGAACTAAATCTGTTGCAATATCAATTAATGTAATATTTGTAAAGCCTTTATTTAATAGGTATTTAGCCTCATAAGCATTACCACAACCAGGAATTAAAATTTTTATATTTTTATTTTCTAATTGATCGATATAATTTTTTAGTGGTGGAGAAACTGTTCCCAAATCCCATTGAGTAGATTTATTTATGTATCTGTTGTTCCAAAAAAATTTATCAAATTGTTTCATAAAATTTAAAAACTATTTTATTAATGCAACAAGTGAATTAATTTAAACCAAACATATATGGTTTACAATTTTTTATTAAACATTTTACACATTGAGCATTTGAATACTATTTCTATTTAAAATAAGCCACTTTTTTTGTTCCATTTTTTTAAGTAGCCTCGAAACAACTTCTCGAGATGTATTGATATCATTAGCTATTTCTTGATGAGAAGTTGTAATGATATTTGATTGATTATTTTTTACAATTCGCTTCAAATAAGACTCTAATCGTTCATCCATATTACTAAAAGCAATTTGATCAACAACTTCTAAAATTTCTTCAAAGCGAGTTTTATAGGTTTCAATTACAAACTCGTACCAACTTTTATGATTTGCCATTAACTTATTCATTAGTTGAATAGGAATCATAACAACCTCAGATTTTTCAACAACTTTGGCCATAACTTGACTGGCTTCCATTTTAGCAGCACATATCATTGAAATAGCACAGGCTTGACCTGGCGATAGGAAATACATGAAAAACTCATTTCCATTTTCATCTTCTCTATAAATTTTTATTTTTCCATTGAGTACCAAAATAGTTGATTTGATGTATTGCCCAGTTTTCATTAAAACTTCATCTTGCTCAAATGTTTTATACACTGCATTTCGTTCTAATTCAATTAATAAGTCGGCAGAAAATGAATTGAATACTTTTTCTATGGTTTCCATCGTTTTTATTGAGTAATTATTTTATTAATAAATCATTTTATTTAAAATTAAACATCTTAGCTATAATTTAGCTTGCCAAAACTAATCTAACAAAATCAATGTCATTACTTATTAGTATAGTAATTCCTGCATTTAATGAAGAAAAAAATGTAATAGCTATTACACATGCTATTGAAGAAGTATTTTCGAGTACATCTTATAATTTCGAAATTATTTTTATAGATGATGGTAGTAAAGATGATACTGCTTTATCATTGAAAAAATTAGCTTCAATTAATACAAGAATCAAATATATTTTATTTTCAAGAAATTTTGGAAAAGATAATGCACTCAGTGCAGGGTTACAAAAAGCCACTGGAAATGCCATTATTACATTAGATGCAGATTTACAACATCCTCCCGCCTTAATTAAAAACATGATTGACCTATGGCTTCAAGGTAACGATGTGGTTTATGCTTTTAGAGAGAAAAAAAATTCTCATGCCAATAAACTCAATAATTTTAGTTCTTCTTTTTTTTATAAAACTATCAATAAATTATCTGATATAGAATTAGAAGATGGCACTGCCGATTTTAGATTATTAGATAGAAAAGTAGTTGATGTGTTAAATGCATTACCAGAAAATGACCCTTTTTACAGAGGTTTGGTTAAATGGGTTGGGTTTAATCAAAAAAGTATTCCATATTTTCCAAATGAAAGGCTAACTGGTGAAACCAAATACAATAATAAAGAGCTGATTCGTTTAGCATTAAAAGGCATTACCTCTTTTAGTACAAAGCCATTAAATATTGCCATTTATTTAGGATTTATTTTTTCGTTGTTATCTCTACTATATATTCCTTATGCTATTTTAAGTTATATATATGATTGGGCTGTTCATGGCTGGATTTCTGTAATAGTTACCATTGCATTTTTTGGAGGATTACAACTAATGATACTTGGTATTATTGGTTTGTACTTAGGCAAACTTTTTATGCAAAGTAAAAACAGGCCCCATTTTATTATTAAAGAAACCAATATTAAAAATGAATGATTCAACCATTTTTTTAACACTCGATGTTGAAGAATTTGATCTTCCTTTAGAGTATGGGAACCCTATTTCTAATCAAGAGCAGATGAGTATTGGATTAAAGGGGTTACAAGCAATTACACCTTTATTAAATGAATCATTTATTGAAACTACACTTTTTACAACTGCAAATTTTGCCTTACATTTTCCTGAAGAAATTAAACTACTTTCTACAAAACATGAAATAGCATCTCATTGTTATTATCATTCAATTTTTTCTAATAAAGATTTATTGCTTTCAAAAGAAAAATTAGAAAGTATTATTAATAAAAAAGTAACTGGGTTAAGAATGCCAAGGCTAAGAAAAGTTAAAATGATTGATGTTAAGAAGGCTGGATATTTATATGATTCATCAATTAATCCAACATATATTCCAGGGAGGTATAATAATCTTAAAGTATCAAAAACTATTTATTTGCAAGAGGGAATAATTAGAGTTCCAACTGCAGTAACACCCAATTGTAGTCTTCCATTGTTTTGGTTGAGCTTTAAAAATTTACCCTATTCTTTATACAAAAAAATGGCTTTACAAACTTTAAAAAAATATGGTTACTTAAGTTTATACTTTCATCCTTGGGAATTTACAGACTTAAGTTCTTTCGATTGTTTGCCTAATTACACAAAAAAGCCTAGTGGAGAAAACTTATTAAATAAACTTTACAAACTTGTTAATGATTTAAAACAAGTGGCAGAATTTAGTAGTATTGAAAATTATTTATTAAAACAACAACTTATTTAATTTTCTTAAATATTCTGTTCCATCTTGGACCACCATCCCAGCTAAACCATATTAATGTTGCTTTTCCAACAATATGAGTTTCGGGAACAAATCCCCAAAATCTGCTATCCTGACTATTATGTCTATTATCCCCCATCATCCAATAATAATCATATTTAAAAGTGTATGATGAAGCAGGTTTGCCATCTACTACAATAGTTCCATCTGGTTTAGTTTCTAGAACATGTGATTCATAATTTTCAATAATTCGTTTATATAAATTGATATTAGATTTATTGATTGTTGTTGTAACACCTTTTTTAGGAATTGTAATTGGTCCAAAATTATCTAAACTATTATGAAAATTTGTTGAATCGAAAGGAAAGAAAATATGTTGTGCTAAAAAAGGCATGAACGAATCAAATTCTTGCTTAATAGAAATTATTCCTGGAATTTTTGATATTTTTACACTATCTAATTTTGTTAATGCTATTGATGCAGAACCAGAATTGAATAATTGATCTTCTATTTCACTTCGTAATTCTTTATAACCTTGATCATTTCTGATGTTGATGCCAAGTTCTTTATCCCATTCATTTAAATCAAATCTTTTCTTTTCGGATGTTACTTGATACGTTACTTGAGAATTTTCTGGAACTATTGCTTTTTCATTATTAATGTACAATATACCATTTATAATTTGTAATTTATCGCCTGCAATGGCAACACAACGCTTAATATAATTATCTGCTTTATCGTAAGGATGTATTAGCAATAAATCATTATCATTTAAAACATTTTTTAAAGTAACTTCATCAGGATATCTTACTTCATTAATTCCTCGAACAGAGCCATTTTTTGCAATTGAAATATCATCAGGATTGAGGAATGATAAGGTTCTTAATGCAGAATAATAAGGACGAGCAGAACCATAATCTGCTAAATTTATTACAGTATCTCCTTCAGGAAAATTAAATACAACAACATCATTTCTTTCTACTGTATTAAAGCCTGGTAATCTTTTATAATCTAATTGAATCCATTTTAAATAAGATGCCTTTTGCGACATGGGTAAAAGATTATGAACAAAAGGAAAACTTAAAGGTGTTTTAGGAATTCTTTGTCCATAACTCATTTTGTTTACAAAAAGAAAGTCGTTAACCTGCATGGTTTTTTCCATACTACCAGTTGGTATTACATAAGGTTCAAAAACAAAAGTTCTAATTATTGTTGCAGCAACAATAGCAAAAACTGCAGCATCAATCCATTCACGTGAAGCAGGTTTTTTATAATTATCGAATGCAGATTTTCCTACAAATTTTTCAGTTTTTGAAAATCCTAAATATGGAAAATAAATAAAAGGCAAAAGTGTTGCAAATGTGTGATGGATTATGTTACTACGATTAAAATGCATGGTGAAAATAATCGTAATCCAAATTGTGATAAACTGACCAGCAATGGGTATCAGTTGTAACCAAAACCAATATTTTTTAATAGCACATTTTTCAACAATTAACCAAGTGTTATAAAAAGGTACAAAAGCTTTCCAACTTTCAATGCCTGCTTTTTTAAACATGCCATACATGCCAATATGCCAACCAATAATTCCTATGATAAATAAAAATGTTCCCATATATAAAATTTGATGTTACAAATGTAGTGGACTACTATAATCAGTTTAAATGATAACCTATAAACGGTAAATATTATTACAAAATATATGTTAAACGTTAAAGATTATTCAAATAGTTCTGGTTGTGCATTTTCATCTTTTTGTTTTTGTTCCCAATGCATTTGTACAGTTTTATTATAGTCTAAAAGCTTTGCTCCAATAGCTTTACAGCCCATTACATCAACAATTTTAGCAATTTTTAATTTGCCGTTTCTAACCTGTTCACCTTTTCCTTGTTGAACTGCTAAAATTGGTTCAGCTAATGTTGATACTGCAACAATATAATTTCCATTACCTTCTTTAATACAAGAATATTTTGTTTTTAGTGTTGATGTTTCAATTTTAAAGCGTTTTACAGTAAACTGAAGTTTATCCATATCATGATATACTATAGTTACAATTTTTTCAGCATCAAATCGCTCAATTAATTTAATATTATCAACATCAAATCTTTGCGTTAATTCTGTATCAGTAATTTCATAATTACCATCTTTATATACAACTAGTATTTTATCATCTCCTTCAAAAGAAGCTAAAAGCTTACCTTTTTCATCAACATTTATTCTTCCAAATTGTTCATCAAACCAAATTTTTCTGCTGGCTAATGTACTTCTACCTGCTTCTTTATATTTTACAGTTTTAATAGGATACTTAGTTACAATATTGCCCTGAGAACTTCTGCCTTTGATTTCTAACTCTTCGAAATAATATTCAAATTCTTTATTTCTTGCAGAACAATTAGGACTTAATATAATTTTCAACACTTCTGTTTCTCCATTTGGATTTGAAGAAAAATAATGTACTTTACTTTTATCGCTTGCTTTAGTTAAATCATATTCTTTTTCTCGGGTAATGCTGGTTACATTAAATCGTTTTGCATAACTTACTGCAGATTTTCCATCAACATAAATCATATTGTATGTTGTTCTATCAGCATTTTTATCGAAAATTGCAGCATAAATAATGTCTTTACCAATAAATGACTTATCGCCAACTTTCACTACTTTCATAATTCCTCGTTTAGTAAAAATGATAATATCATCTATATCACTGCAATCAAATAAATATTCATCTTTCTTTAAAGAAGTTCCTACAAATCCTTCTTCACGATTTACATAAAGTTTGGTATTTGCAATAGCTACTTGTTGAATTTTTATTGTATCGAAAAGTTTTATTTCTGTTTTTCTTTCTCTTCCTTTACCATATTTTTTTAATAAAGTATCATAATAGCTAATAGTATACTCAATAATATGATCTAAATCGTATTTTACTTGTTTAATATCAGATTCAATATCTTGAATTTGCTCATTAAGTTCATCAATATCTAACTTATAAATTCTACGAACTGGTTTTTCGGTAAGTTTTAAAATATCTTCTCTAGTAATTGCTCGTTTCAATTTACTTTTAAATAACTCAAACCCTTTGTCAATAGCTATTATAACCTTCTCCCAAGTTTCGTGTTTCTTTTCTAATTCCTTATATATTTGTTCTTCAAAGAAGATTTTTTCTAAGGAAGTATAATGCCATTTTTCCTCTAACTCTTTTAACTTAATTTCTAATTCAAGTTTTAATAAATCTTTAGAATTATCTACTGATGTTTTTAATAAATGAGTTACAGATGCAAAATTTGGAGTTTGGCCTTCAATAATACAAGCATTTGGGGAAATGCTGACTTCACAATCAGTAAATGCGTATAAGGCATCAATAGTAATATCTGGAGAAATTCCTGCAGCCAATTCAATTAAAACTTCAACATTTTTACCAGTAAATTCTGTTACTTTTTTTATTTTTATTTTACCAGAATCATTGGCTTTAGTAATGCTTTCACAAAGTTGTGTAACTGTTACTCCAAAAGGCACATCACGAATTACTAAACTTTTTTTATCGAACTCTTCAATCAAGCAACGAACTTTTACTTTACCGCCTCTATGCCCATCATTGTAATTCGTTACATCAATCATTCCACCAGTTTGAAAATCTGGTAACAATTCATTTTTTTTCCCTTTTAAATATTTTATTGAAGCATCAATAATTTCACAAAAATTATGAGGAAGAATTTTTGTTGAAAGACCCACTGCAATACCCTCAGCACCTTGAGCCAAAAGCATGGGAAATTTCATGGGTAAAGTAACAGGCTCATTTTTTCTTCCATCATAACTCAATTGCCAGTTTGTTGTTTTATTATTGAAGGCAACATCATTAGCAAATTTGCTTAAACGAGCTTCTATATAACGTGGAGCTGCAGCATCATCGCCTGTTCTAATATCGCCCCAATTTCCTTGAGTATCTATAAGTAAATCTTTTTGCCCCATATTCACCAAAGCATCACCAATACTAGCATCTCCATGTGGATGATATTGCATAGACTGACCAATAATATTAGCCACTTTATTAAAACGCCCATCATCCATTTCTTTCATGGCATGAAGAATTCTTCTTTGCACTGGCTTTAATCCATCTTCAATTGCAGGCACAGCACGTTCAAGAATTACATAAGATGCGTAATCTAAAAACCAAGTTTTATATTGGTCTTTAACGCCTATGTGGTTCGATGTGTTATCATCTGTATAATCTTCCATATTTTATTGCTACTTTCTCGAAATTTTAAATTGATTCGGCTAATTTAACTTCAATTTCTTTCCATCCTTTTTCCCAATCTCCTTGAACAGTTATTAAATTTTGTTCATCCATTTCTTTTAATCGAAAAACAATAAAAGTATCACTAATATTGAGTTTGGATTTAGTAATAATCTGCTGAATTATTTTAAGTAATTTTTGATATTCAGTAGTAATAATTTCCAAGATTTGTTGATCAAAATAATCAGCTTCTTTACTTGCAATTTTTTTACCTCCTTCTAAAATTCTAATAACTTTATTTTCATCAGAAAGTTTTTTCCAGTCATCAGGGTCAATTTCAAATTCACTAGTAGTAATTGTTCTAGCCAATTTTTTCGCTTTCAAAAATTCTTTTGGTTGAATTTCGTGTAAATATTCTGGATAAAATATTAAACCTTTTTCATTTATAAAAGGTAAGTTGTTTAAAAACAACACTTCTACTCTGCCTTGAAAATTTTTAAGTTGACTCATTAACCAATAATAACCACAAACATCATGTGCGTTTTGAGCAACCCAAATCCAGGCTATTTCTTCTTTATTTTCATTGAGTATATAGATGAGTTGATGAACTGTAAGTTTATCATCAACAATATCTAACTGACTTTCATAAATTGAGTTTGCAATTACATTTTTCCACCAATCTCTCCTTTGCTGATACCCTTCAACTTCAACAATATTTTCAATTGGCCCTACTGCATAATCGTCTTTAATTTCAATTATTTTACCTGCTAAACTCTCATCTAGTTCAATAGTTTTTTGTAATACATCTACACTTGCTTTTTCAAATACAATATGAATCATAAATAAAGTTAAAAGTCAAAAGTCAAATTCATCATACTAAATAATCAATTAATAAATTGTTCATCTGACATATAAAATTACACATCACTTTGGTTGAATTAAATAATATACACAAGTTGTTACAAAATTTCTGAGCCAAGGAATTTTTGAAATAAATGATAATTGAGTTCTTGCTTTTAGTCCAAACTTGTATTGATAAATAGGATTGATTATGTAATGTTTTTTGTTGATGATTTCATAACCACATTCGGCCGAAATTTTTTCGAAATTTTCAATTGAAATTTTAGTTTCTCGAATTTCCAAAAGTTCTTTTACTGGTCCTTTACCTAATTGAATTAGCCATTTATACATTTTTTTGGGTAATAAATGATAGTAAGGCAAAGCCCCTAAAAATTTATTTTTATTTAGCTGCTGATGACCACCAAAAGGCATTTGCCAAGGTGGGAATCCAAAAAAAATACATCCTTTAGGTTTAAGAAATCGTTTGAGGTCTGTAATTAGTTTTGGCTGATCATGAATGTGTTCAATAACATCTTTTAGAATAATAATATCAAATTTTCCGCCTAATTCTGCATCTACATCTACTTTAAAAATATCTTTTCCAATTAACTTCAATTGGCCATCTGAAATATAATTCCACAATAATTCTTTTGGCAATTCAAAACGAATCACATCAAACTCAACCCCAACAGCATAGCAACCCATTTCTAAAAAAGGTTTAAGTACACCAGCTTCGCCACAACCAATTTCTAAAACACGCATTCCTTTTTGTATAGTTTTAACCTCACCAATAAATGGCAAAACATGTTCAACAGCATTTTGTACTTGTATATCAAAATATTTTTTTCGATCTGCATGAAATTCGAACATCACATTATAATTAAACTCGGCAAATAAAGATAATTTTATTAATTATGATAGATGAATAGCTTGTAGATTGTTGAAAACTTTGCAGTAGATAAGAAATTTTCACATTTTACCAAAAAAAAGAGGCTGTCCTTTTAGAACAGCCTCTTTGTATTAATTATTTTTAAAATTTATTTGCAATCTGTAATAACACATGATACTACTTTTCCCTGACTAAAATCTATAACTCCTTGACAATTTCTGTTCGGAAATAAATTATATACAAATCTTGTATCGTTATTATTCGTCAGGTCTGGTTTTCCAAAAATTCCAACAATATCTTCTGCAAGAAAATTATTGATTCCAATTTCATTTACAACTGGCAATAATGCATTAAATTCATTTATACAGTTTCCACCACGCAAATTTCGGAATGCAATACTGTTTTGTTTACTTTCTATATTCAAACCTTTAACATTAGGCCAATGAGAGACATGACCAGAAACATTAAGAATTAATATCATCGAAACGAAAATAGCAGAAAATATATTTCTTAGCTTTAATCTTTTAATGAATTGATAAGCATTATATTCTTTTGCATAAATATAACCTTGAGCGGTTGTGCTATCGATTTTTGACTCAATAAATTCATTAAGCCTTGTTTCCTTTAGCTGAAGTTTGTACACCCTCAGCAAAAAGATGAAACCGATAACAAAAAAACAGGCAATGAGTAACATAAAATTAGTTTAAAGTTTAATAAATGTCTCTAGGAGGAGAACGATTTTCAGAACAAAACTCAGACTATTTACATGCACCAACAATCCCTTAAATTAGGGATTACCCTTTTTTGCATTAACTTGTTAAATATAGAGTAATTGAATTAAAAAATAGTATTCCTATTTTTTTTTATAGACTACTTTTTGAGGTCTTATATTTGCCACTTATTTAAAATACTAGTTGAATTATGCGATCAATTGCATTTAGAGAAGCACTTAGAGAAGCCATGAGTGAAGAAATGAGAAGAGATGAAAGAGTATTGCTTATGGGTGAAGAAGTTGCAGAATATAATGGTGCTTATAAAGTTAGCCAAGGAATGTTAGCAGAATTTGGTGCTAAAAGAGTTATTGATACCCCAATTTCTGAACTTGGCTTTACAGCCGTTGCTGTTGGTGCTGCCCAAAATGGCCTAAAACCAATTGTTGAGTTTATGACTTGGAACTTTGCTGTTTTGCCCATGGATCAAATTTTAAACACTGCAAGTAAAATGTTAGCCATGAGTGGTGGACAAATTGCTTGTCCTATTGTTTTTCGTGGTCCAAATGGAAGTGCAGGTCAACTTGGTGCTCAACACAGTACAGCTTTTGAAAGCTATTATGCAAATATTCCAGGGTTAAAAGTTGTTTCTCCTTCGAATGGTTACGATGCCAAAGGATTACTAAAGCAGTCTATACGTTTCGAAGAAGACCCTGTAATTTTTATGGAAAGTGAAGTAATGTATGGTGATAAAAGTGATGTGCCAGATGAAGAATATTATATTGAATTAGGAAAAGCAGATGTTAAACGAATAGGTAGA
>JANLVQ010000153.1:0-3924 GCA_031364085.1 Chitinophagaceae bacterium | reverse complement strand
CATAAGAACCAACAACAGCAACTTTACCAGCCATCATCACATCAGTTGCTCTACGAATAGCATCAACTAATGATTCTTTACAACCATATTTGTTATCGAATTTTGATTTAGTAACTGAATCATTAACGTTAATAGCTGGTACAGGTAAAGTTCCTTTTTCCATTCTTTCGTATAAGCGATGTACACCTGTTGTAGTTTCTTCACTTAAACCTTTAATGTTAGCAATCAACTCTGGGTATGTATCAAAAACCATATTGGTTAAATCACCACCATCATCTAAAATCATATTTAATGGTCTATCGGCACCACCAAAAAATAAAGTTTGTTCAATACACCAATCAGCTTCTGCTTGTGTTTGACCTTTCCAAGCAAAAACTCCAATACCAGCAGCAGCAATAGCTGCAGCAGCTTGATCTTGAGTTGAAAAAATATTACAAGAGCTCCATTTAACTTCTGCACCTAAAGCAATTAAAGTTTCTATTAACACAGCAGTTTGATTGGTCATGTGTAAGCAACCAGCAATTCTTGCACCTTTTAAAGGTTGAGAAGCACCATACTCTTCACGTAAAGACATTAATCCTGGCATTTCTGCTTCAGCCAATCTAATTTCTTTTCTACCCCAAGCAGCTAAACTGATATCAGCAACTTTGTAAGGAAGCTTAAAATCGATTTGTTTTGATATTGTTGACATATAAATTTGATTTTGCAAAAATAGGAATAGTAGAATAATATTTTGCGTATTACTTAATATTTAGAATAATATTATGTAAATTTGATTATTTAAAGAATAAATACAATAATTAATATGACAAAAAATACAATTACAGAACAAACTACTAAAACAGCAAGTTTTGATAGTACAGATATTGCTATTTTAAAAGAACTACAACAAAATGCAAAAGCCAGTATTAAAGAAATTTCAACTAAAGTTCATTTAAGTACAACACCTGTACATGAAAGAATAAAACGATTAGAACAACAGGGTATCATCAAACAATATGCTACTTTATTAGACCATAGTAAAATTAATAAAGGGTTAATGGTAATTTGTTATGTATCGTTAAAGCAACATGATAAAAAAGAAGGAGCTAAGTTTATTAAAAGTATTCTTTCATTTAACGAAGTGACTGAATGTTACAGTATTAGTGGTGAATTTGATTTTATGTTAAAAGTTGTTGCAAAAGATATGGAATCGTATTACGATTTTCATGTAAATAAGTTAAGTCAGGCAGAAAACATTGGCCATGTTCAAAGTGTATTTGTAATGGGAGTAGTAAAAGATACTCATGTTTTGATTTAAAAAAATGTTCTATCATACATCAAAAACATTCATCAATAAAATGTAGTCGCCTTACATTTGCAATCAAATTTTAAAGGCTAATAGTTGTTAGTTTAAGGTAAACCGATCAAACCCTCTTTTTTATGAATCTTTTTCAAAATCAATCTACAGAATTTCATCAACGTCATATTGGTCCAAACGAAGCAGAAGTAACTGAAATGCTAAACATTATTGGTGTTAAAAGCATGGATGAATTAATTGATAAAACTGTTCCTGCTTCTATTAGAATGCAAGAAAATTTAAACTTGCCAGCAGCAGTTAGTGAGTTTGAATATTTGAATGAGCTAAAAAAAGTTGCAGCTAAAAACAAAGTATTTAAAACATATATTGGTCAGGGATATTATAATACAATTACACCTAGTGTGATTCTTAGAAATGTTTTCGAAAATCCAGGATGGTATACACAATACACGCCTTATCAAGCAGAGATTTCTCAAGGTCGTTTAGAAAGTTTATTGAACTATCAAACAATGGTAAGCGATTTAACAGGTTTAGAACTTGCCAACGCATCGTTATTAGATGAAGCAACTGCTGCTGCTGAAGCAATGGCCATGTTTTTTCATCATACCAACAATGAAAATAAAACCAAATTTTTTGTTGATGAAAATGTTTTTGAACAAACTAAAGATGTTTTACAAACACGTGCAACACCTATAAACATTGAATTAGTTTTTGGCGATTATAAAACTGCTCAATTAGATGAAACTTTTTTTGGAGCAATAGTTCAATATCCAAGCAGTAATGGAAGTATTGAAGATTATAAAGCTTTTATTCAAGCAGTTCATAATGTTAAAGGTTATGTGGTTATGGCTACAGATTTATTGGCATTAACATTAATAACTCCACCAGGAGAATTAGGTGCAGATGCTGCTGTAGGCAACTCTCAACGATTTGGTGTGCCATTAGGTTATGGTGGACCACATGCTGCATTCTTTGCAACGAAAGACGAATTTAAACGTGGTATTCCAGGAAGAATAATTGGCATAAGTATCGATGCTCAAGGCAATAGAGCTTTAAGAATGGCTTTACAAACCAGAGAGCAACATATTAAACGTGAAAAGGCAACCAGTAATATATGCACAGCACAAGCATTATTAGCTAATATGGCTGCAATGTTTGCAGTGTATCATGGTGCTGATGGATTAAGAAATATTGCTTTAAGAGTTACAACACTTACACAAGTTTTAAATAATGCTTTACAAGATTTAGGCTTTAAAAATTATAACACAAATTATTTTGATACGATTTGTGTAGAAGCAAATTCGTCGAACATTAAAAAAATTGCAGAAGCCAATCAAGTAAATTTTAAGTATGTAGATGAAAATAAAATTTGTATTTCATTAGATGAAACAACTTCACAAACTGATGTATTAGATATTGTTTATGTATTCTCTGAAAGTTTGGGTAAAAGTGAAGCTGAGATTGAGTTTAATAGCGATGATAGCATTAGCTGCATTCCAATTTTTGCTACTAGAACTTCAGGTTATTTAACACATCCAGTCTTCAATACACATCATAGCGAAAGCCAAATGATGCGTTACATTAAACAACTAGAAAATAAAGATCTTTCATTAAATACTAGTATGATTACTTTAGGTAGTTGTACCATGAAGTTGAATGCTGCATCAGAAATGATACCTGTTAGCTGGCCCGAGTTTGCTCAACTTCATCCATTTGTTCCACAAGAACAAGCATTAGGCTATAAAAAAATTACTGATGATTTAGCTGAATACTTAAATGTAATTACAGGTTTCGATGCATGTAGTTTACAACCTAATAGTGGTGCACAAGGTGAATATGCTGGATTGTTAACTATTATGGCATACCACAAATCCAACAATAATTTGCATAGAAATATTGTATTAATACCAATTTCTGCACATGGCACAAACCCTGCAAGTGCAGTAATGGCAGGTATGAAAGTTGTTGTGATAAAAAGCAATGAAGATGGAACAATTGATATTAATGATTTAAAAATTAGAGCAGAACAATATAAAGATACTTTGGGTGGATTGATGGTTACTTATCCAAGTACCTATGGTGTTTTTGAAGAAGGCATTGTAGAGATTTGTAAAATTATTCATGAATTTGGTGGACAAGTTTATATGGATGGTGCAAATATGAATGCACAAGTTGGTTTAACTTCTCCAGCAATAATTGGTGCAGATGTTTGTCATTTAAATTTACATAAAACATTTGCTATTCCTCATGGAGGTGGTGGTCCAGGTATGGGTCCAATTTGTGTTAAAGAACATCTAGCAAAACATTTACCAGGTCATTTTTCTGTGAAATCAAATGGAGCAGTTTCTGCTGCAAACTTAGGCTCTGCTTCAATTCTGTTAATCAGTTATGCATATATAAAAATGTTGGGTTTTGATGGAGTTAAAAAAGCAACTGAGTTTGCCATCTTAAACGCTAACTACATGAAAGCAAGATTGGAAAAATATTATCCAATTTTATATACTGGTAAAAATGGAACCTGTGCTCATGAGTTTATTGTTGATTTAAGACCATTTAAAATATCTGCAGGAGTAGAAGCAGAAGATGTAGCAAAACGATTAATTGATTATGGTTTTCATGCACCA
>JANLVQ010000152.1:0-4681 GCA_031364085.1 Chitinophagaceae bacterium | reverse complement strand
GGTGATGTTGTTGTTGGTAGTAGATATGTACCTGGTGGTAAAACTGAAAATTGGCCTTGGGAACGAAAATTATACTCTCGTGGTGGTTCATTATACACAAGAATAATTACTTGGATGCCTGTTAACGACCCAACTGCTGGTTTTATATGTTACAAAAGAAAAGTTTTAGAAACGATTGATTTAGATGAAATTCTTTTTGTTGGATATGCTTTTCAAATTGAAATGAAATTTGCTGCTTGGAAATTAGGTTTTAAAATTGTTGAAGTGCCCATTACTTTTATTGATAGAAAGATTGGAGTAAGTAAGATGAATAAAGGAATTTTAAAAGAAGGTGTTCTTGGTGTATTAAAAATTCAATGGCAAAGTTTATTTAAGAATTACAGAAGAAGAGTAAAATCTGAACCACAAGTTCAATTACAATAATTCCAACAAAACATTAATGAAATCTGCACTCATAAAGCTTCATTTTGCTATTTTTTTATGGGGATTTACAGGTGTTTTAGGCAGATTAATTTCTTTAAATGAAGGTCTTTTAGTTTGGTATAGAATTCTTTTTACTATCATCATTCTTTTTTTTATTTTTTCTTATAAAAAATCTTTTCAACCAATTTCAAATCAACTGAAATTTCGACTCATGAGAATTGGTGTTATTGTTGCCATGCATTGGTTGTTTTTCTATGGCAGTATAAAATATGCCAATGTTTCTATATCATTAATTTGTTTATCATCTATTGCATTTTTCACTGCTTTAATTGAACCTATAATTATTAAAAGAAGAATTAGTTTGATAGAAATAGTTTTAAGCTTAATTGGAGTTTTAGGAATTGCTCTCATTTTTCATTTTGATAATAAATTTAGAACTGGAATAATACTCGGAATTTTATCTGCAATATTTAGTGCTATTTTTTCTATCTATAATAAAAAAAATATTGTAACTACTAGCTCACAAAATCTAATGTTTTATGAGTTAATTGGTGGTTTTTTATTTCTTACTATTTGTATGCCATTTTATTTATATTTATTCCCTACAACACATATAATTGCTAGTGTTCAAGATATTTTTTGGTTATTAATTTTGAGTTGGGTTTGTACTGTAATTGCAATGGATTTTAGTTTACAAGCCTTAAAAAAAGTTTCAGCTTTTACCTTAAATTTAACTGTAAATCTGGAACCTGTTTATGGAATTATTTTAGCCTTTTTTATTTTTAATGAACAAAATGAATTGAGTAGTTCTTTTTACTTAGGTTTTTCTTTAATAGTTTTATCGGTAGTATTACAAATGATTCGAATAGCAAAATATAAATCTGTTTAATTTTTATTTTTAAAATTAATACTATGAATTTTAAAAAACTGCAACCCTTTATTTTTATTCTATTACTTGCAATTGCTGCATATGTATTGAGAAATTGTAGAAGAGAAAATAAAAATCCAAGTAACAAAGAAGTTAAAAATTCCAGAGGACTTGACAGAAACCCTTCTACAATAAACTACTCGAAACATGCCAAATGCAGAATGGAATGCAGAACTATTACCGAAGCTGAAATAAAACAAGTTTTAACAACTGGTAACATTAATTATGCAAAAAGTGATTTAAAGAAATCTGATTGTACCAAGCGATATGCAGTTGATGGCTATAGCAAAGATGGC
Organism: Chitinophagaceae bacterium; assembly: GCA_031364085.1. GTDB lineage: Bacteria > Bacteroidota > Bacteroidia > Chitinophagales > Chitinophagaceae > CAIVPM01. Next base: position 3,034 of record JANLVQ010000152.1, on the reverse strand, counting down.
CAGCGTATTAGAATTGTTGTAGCACCTTGTTCAGATGAGTTAACTTTAATTACTTGTATAGATTTAGACAAAGATTGGGAATGCCATTGTGAAGGTGATGAATAAAAATGCCTCTCATTTCTGAAAGGCATTTATTGATAATTTATGCATCTATCGAAGCTTCTTCACTTCGTTTTATAACAAATTTTATTTTTTCATTCTCCTTATCAAGTGAGGCCACTAAAATATCTCCATTTTTAATATTTGAATTTAATATTTCTTCAGCTAAAGGATCTTCTAAATATTTTTGAATGGCTCTGTGTAAAGGTCTTGCACCAAATTGAACATCATATCCTTTTTCAGCAATAAAATCTTTTGCTTCGATAGAAAGTTCTAAACTAAATCCTAAATTATTCAATCTATTTACAACATTCTTCATTATGATATCAATAATTTGATTGATATTTTCTTTACTAAGTGAATTGAAAATTACAATATCATCTATCCTATTTAAAAACTCTGGTGAAAATGTTTTTTTTAGTGCTTTTTCAATTACTGCTTTATTATTATCGTCTTGATTTTGCATTCTGGCAGCAGTTGCAAAACCAACTCCATCACCAAATTCATTTAATTGACGAACGCCAATGTTTGAAGTCATGATGATCATTGTATTTTTAAAATTTACTTTTCTACCAAGGCCATCTGTTAATTGACCATCATCTAAAACTTGTAATAAAATATTCCAAACATCTGGATGAGCTTTTTCAATTTCATCTAACAACACTACGCTAAAGGGTTTTCTTCTCACAGCTTCAGAAAGTTGACCCCCTTCTTCATAACCCACATAACCTGGAGGAGCACCAACCAAACGAGATACAGTATGTTTTTCTTGATATTCACTCATATCAATTCTAGTCATCATACTTTCATCATCAAATAAATATGCAGCCAATGCTTTTGCCAATTCTGTTTTACCCACACCAGTTGTGCCTAAGAAAATAAAAGAACCAATTGGTTTTTTTGGGTCTTGTAATCCTGCTCTGCTTCTTCTAATAGCATCTGAAACTGCAACAATAGCTTCTTGTTGACCCACCACTCTTTTGTGTAATTCATCTTCTAAGTTTAAGAGTTTATCTCTTTCACTTTGCAACATTTTTGTTACAGGAATATGAGTCATTCGTGCTACATTTTCTGCAATATCTTCTGCATCTACTTCTTCCTTCATCATTCTTTTCTCATCAGAATTTTCTAATTCAGTAGAAATAGTTGTGATGATAGATTCTTGATCTTTTATTTTGCCATAACGTATTTCTGCAACTTTTCCAAAGTCTCCATTACGTTCTGCTTGTTCTGCTTCAAGTTTTAAATCTTCAATTTTTTCTTTAGCATTTTGAACTTTATCAACCAATTCTTTTTCTTTTTTCCATTTCGATTTAAATGTGTCGCGTTGAACTGAAAGAAAAGAAATTTCTTCGCCTAATTCTTTCAATTTAACTTCATCATTTTCTCTTTTGATGGCTTCACGTTCAATTTCTAATTGTCGAATTTTTCTTTCTAATTCATCCAACTCTTCTGGCATGCTATTCATCTCAAGCCTAAGTTTAGCAGCACTTTCATCAATTAAATCAATAGCCTTATCGGGTAAAAAACGATCAGTTATATACCGATGAGATAGTTCAACTGCAGCAATAATAGCTTCATCTTTTATTCTAACATGATGGTGAGTTTCGTATCTATCTTTTAATCCTCTTAAAATTGAAATAGCATCTTCAACACTAGGCTCATCAACCATTACTTTTTGAAATCTTCTTTCTAAAGCTTTATCTTTTTCAATATATTTCTGATATTCATTTAATGTGGTTGCACCAATGGCTCTTAATTCTCCTCTTGCTAATGCAGGCTTTAAAATATTCGCTGCATCCATTGCACCTTCACTGGCACCTGCACCTACCAAAGTATGAATTTCATCTATAAATAATAAAATTTCTCCATCGCTTTCTGATACTTCTTTAATTACTGCTTTTAATCTTTCTTCAAACTCACCTTTATATTTTGCACCTGCAATAAGTTGACCTAAATCAAGTGCATAAATAATTTTTGATTTTAAATTTTCTGGTATATCACCATTAATAATTCTCATGGCCAAACCCTCTGCAATGGCTGTTTTTCCAACACCTGGCTCGCCAACAAGTATTGGATTATTCTTACTTCTTCTCGAAAGAATATGTAATGTTCTTCTTATCTCTTCATCTCTACCAATTACAGGATCTAACTTTCCATTTCTTGCTAATTCATTTAAATTTTTTGCATACTTTTTTAATGAATTATATTCATTGTTTTGTGTTGCTGAATTAATGGTTGAGCCTTTTCTTAATTCTATAATTGCTGCAACCAAACCTTTTTCTGTTAAACCTCCATCTTTTAAAGTCTTTGCTGTATCATCATTAATTTGAAGCAATCCAATCATTAAATGTTCTACACTCACAAACTCATCTTTAAATTGTTTTAAACTAGCATTAGCTTTTAACATTACATTATTAAAATCTCTACTTGCATTTTGTGCAGCTTCTCCAGAATCATTTTTTGGTAAACGCTTTAGTGATTCTTCATTTTTGGTTTGAATTAAATTAAGATTAGCATTATTCTTTTTTAATAAATATTCAATCGGACTATCCTTATCATTCAATAATGCTTTTAACAAATGGTTTGTTTCTATTGTAATATTATTGTTATTAAAAGCCAATTGTTGTGCAGCCTGAATTGTTTCTTGAGCTTTTATGGTATAATTATTCAAATTCATAAATACTTATTTTTGTTGTTTCATAACCTCAAAATACAATCCACATATAATATTCAGCAATTATGACACATAAAGTTAAATTCTTCTGTCTGCATATCCGATTATTATTAATTGGAGTGCTATTCTTTCAGTTTGTAAATGCTCAATCTAATTTCTCAAAGCTTGATGATTGGTTAGATAACAATGTTTCAAACTTAGGTGGAAGAGCAGTTTTGTTAGTTTGGAAAGATGGGAAAATAGTGTATGAAAATGCTG
>JANLVQ010000071.1:0-9870 GCA_031364085.1 Chitinophagaceae bacterium | reverse complement strand
CTTATAATGAAGTTCTGAATTTAACTAATAGGATAAAAACGGCTATAATTGCAAATCCAACAGTTAAGATTAATGATTTAATTTTTTAGTTATGGATTATTATAGATTGTATGAAAGCACCAATTTAAAGGAAATTGGATGTTACCCACAAAAAGAAGGGGATTTTAATATTGAATATCCTGTAATAATGGCTGATGATCCAAGGCATTTATATGGGCAAAAGATGTTTACTTATGCACATAAGGATATATACATACCTAAACATTACTTAAAAAAGCGAGCAAAAGTTACCGATATGCTTTCGTTGGGTATTCATCAAAGTGAAATTATATCAGAACGATTTAAATGTATTATAGAACAATATACACTGGATGATTTTCAGTTATTACCTATAGCTTTTGAAAGAGGTGAAGAAATTTATCAATATTATTTGTTAAGAGGTATATACGATAAATTCAAATACAATTATGAATTAATTGATTTTGAAAAAAGTATAGTTACTGTTTTTAAAAGCACTTGGGAAGAAGATTATGCAGCCAAAGTGAATAATGCAAATGAATTTTTACAGTTAATAAATGCTACACATTTACCCTATCATGTAAAAATAAAACGCCCATATTTTTTGAATAGCTGTAATAAACACTTATTGGCCCTAAGATATGTATATAATGGTTATCAAATTTTTGTATCAGAAGTTTTAAAACAAAAGTTAGAAGCAGAAAAAATTACAGGTGTAAAATATTTGGGATTAGATGAAGTTCTTTAAGTTAGGTTTTTGTTTTACTTATAGCAACTTCTCCCAAAAAGGGAAGTTGCTTTTTTAATGAATTTTAAGAATTATTAACAGGTACTTTTATTACTGTAGTTTTCATTTATATTTGATGTTGCTTAAAAAAAAGTATACTTACAATTAATAATTAAATATTCAGTCCTCCACATGCACTAATTACTTGTCCTGTAACATAGCTGCTCATTTCACTAGCTAAAAATAAAGTAACATCAGCAATTTCTTCTGCTTTACCAAAACGATTTAGTGGAATTTTCTTTAAAAATTCTGTTGATGCATCTCCATCTTTTAAATAATGAGTCATATCTGTTTCAACAAAACCAGGAGCAATGGCATTGCAACGAATATTTCTACTACCTAATTCATGAGCTACTGATTTTGTAAAACCAATAACACCTGCTTTACTTGCTGCATAACTACTCTGACCAGCATTTCCTCTAATGCCAATAATTGAGCTCATGTTAATGATACTTCCACATTTTGCTTTCATCATAGGTCTAATTACTTGTTTAGTCATGTTAAATACACTCCTCAAATTAATATTCATCACATCATCCCACTGTTCTGAAGTCATTCTGAGTAATAAATTATCTTTGCTAATGCCTGCATTATTTACACAAACATCAATATTTCCAAAATCTTTCAACACCTCATTTACAAAAGCTTCACATGCAGCAAAATCACCTGCATTGCTTTGGTAAGCTTTTGCTTTTACACCTAAACTCATTAACTCATTTTCTAAAGCTTTTGCTTTCTCTGCACTACTATCACTAATATATGTAAATGCAATATTGCTTCCATGCTGAGCAAGTTTTAAAGCAACAGCAGCACCAATTCCTCTTGCTGCACCTGTAACAATAGATGTTTTTCCTTCTAATAATTTCATGCGTTAAAATTTATATACAAATAAAATTAAATAATTTACAGTTCCCAATTTAAATTTTTCATTTATAATAAATTTTTTAAATCAAGAACTATGTTTTAATATCTTCGTTTTATGATAGATTATAGAAGCGATACAGTTACTAAACCCACAGCAGCAATGTTGGATGCAATGTTTAAAGCCAAAGTAGGAGATGATGTTTTTCATGAAGATCCAACCATTAATGAATTAGAGCATTTTGCAGCAGAAATGTTTGGTATGGAAGCTAGTTTGTTCTGTTCAAGTGGTACAATGACCAATCAAATTGCAATTAAATGTCATACTCAACCAGGTGATGAAGTAATTTGTGATAGAACCAGTCATATTTTTCAATATGAAGCAGGTGGAATTGCTTTCAATAGTGGTTGTTCTGTAAATGTTATTGTTGGAGATAGGGGTAGAATAACAGCAGAGCAAGTAAAAAATCATATAAATGCCGATGATGTACATAAAGCTGTAAGTAGTTTAGTAAGTTTAGAAAATACTTCTAATAGAGGTGGGGGAAGTTGTTACGATTTTAATGAGATGATTAAAATAGCTGAGTTGTGTAAACAACAGAATTTAAAATTTCATATTGATGGAGCAAGATTGTTCAATGCTATAGTTGCCAAAAAAGAATCTCCAAAACAATATGGAGAAATTTTTGATAGTATTTCAATATGCTTAAGTAAAGGATTGGGGGCACCAGTGGGTAGTTTAATTATTGGAAATAGCGAGTTCATAAAAAAAGCAAGACGAGTAAGAAAAGTTTTTGGTGGAGGTATGCGACAAGCTGGATATATTGCTGCTGCAGGTTTGTATGCATTGCAAAATAATATAGCTAGGCTGCAAATTGACCATGATAACGCTCAAAAAATTACTAGAGCTTTAAAAGCCAAAAGTTTTGTAGATGAAATTTTACCTATTGAAACTAATATCATCATCTTTTCTGTAAAAAATGAAATGACTCCTAAGTTATTCATTGAGAAAATGAAAGAAAACCAAATTTTGATGTACCCAATTTCTCCAACACAAGTAAGGATTGTGGTTCATCTAGATATTTCTTCAGAAATGATAGAAAAAACTGTACAGATAATTAATCAGTTATAAATAAACTGCTAACTAAACTTTAATTTGAAATCAAAAAATGTATTTTTTCAGAAATTCCATTTATTTTTATCGAATGATTAATAAACGTATAGGTCTTTTATGCCTATTGCTGATTACAAGCATTTGTGCTTTTTCTCAACAACGACCACATTACACCCAATACATTATGAACAATTTTATTGTTAATCCTGCAGTTGCAGGTATTGAGAATTATTGGGATATGAAAGCAAGTCATAGAATGCAATGGGTAGGTTTGCAAGATGCTCCTGTAACAACTTATGTTACATTACATGGGCCTTTAAGTAAATCTGCATATGGTAGGGAAACCCCAACTACTTTTCATCCAGATGGAAATAATCCAAGAGGTACAGCTTATTGGGAAGAATATACTAAAACTGAATCTCACCTTGGTTTTGGTGTATCATTTATTAATGATAGAACCGGGCCATTAACTACAAATTCTGCTTCAGCATCATTTGCTTATCATTTTGGTATTGGTCCAAAAACAAGTTTATCAATTGGTGTGGGTTTAGGGTTCAATCAACTTACATTAGATGTAAATAAATTAGTTTTTTCTACTCCTTATGATCCTGCAGTTTATTCAGCTATAAATAATAGCTTACTAAACAGAATTAAACCCGATGCTTCTGCTGGAATTTGGTTGTATTCGAGCGATTTCTTTTTTGGAATTTCTGCTCAACAATTACTATCCCAAAAAATATCTTTTTCAGACTCCTTAAGAGCAACTGAAGAAGGAAAATTAGTTCCCCATCTTTTTGCTTCTGCTGGTGTAAGAATGTTTTTAAGTGAAGATTGGAATTTTTTACCATCAATTACTTTACGTAAGGTTGATCCATTGCCATTAGGAATTGATATCAATGCAAAATTTCAATATAAAGATTTATTTTGGTTTGGTGGATCCTTTCGTCATCAAGATGGTTTTGCTGGAATGGTTGGTATGAATGTAAGTAACACTATAAATATTGGCTATTCTTACGATATTACTACATCACAATTAAATACTGTAAGTAGAGGTACACATGAGTTGTTGGTTGGCTTTTTAATTGGCAATCGATATGGCGATTGGTGTCCTAAAAACTTGTGGTAATCAAAAATGAAATTAATTAAGTTAGGGTTGATAAGTATTGTAATAATTTTTGTAATTATTACTGCTATGGGTTTGTTGTTACCTTCAGAATCAAAAATTTCACGAACAATTGAAATTGAAAAATCATCTGTTAAAATATTGCCCTACATAAACACTTTCTATGGTTGGCAAAAATGGGTAACTGGTTTAAACAATAAAAAAATAGAATCTGCAACTAATACTACTATTGGAAAATCATCCATGCATATTAATACAGCAACAGCAACTGAAGTAATTGGTGCTTGGATTGATAATAAAGGAAAAGTAACAATAAATACCATTCAATTAATTGAGAAAGGAAATTCAACAATAGTTAACTGGCAATTTGAAAACAAAGCATCTTGGTTTCCTTTAGATAGATTAGGAAGTATAGTAAATGAAAAAGTAACTGGTAAAATGATGGAAGATAATTTAGCTAATTTGAAAAAAATTGTTGAAATAAACCCATAAAAAAGTCGAAGTAAAAACTTCGACTTTTTTATGGATGTTAATTTTTATTTTTCAAATAAAAATCTTTCTGAACCTGTCTGCCAGTTTCAAAAGCTTTGAATTGGGGTGAACCCATAATTTCTTTAAGTTCATTATCTTGTTCTACCATTAATAATTCTATTTTATACTTTTTATCATTAATTGCAATTGTTGCATCTGTTTTTATTGCTGAAATTTGAGCTTCGTATGCTGTAATAACAGCTCTTGATTTTATTTGTTGGTCATCATTTAAATCAGCACGTTTAAACAGTTCAACTAAATCTATTTCTTTTTTTGAAAGGATTGTATTGCTTTTTGTTTGTGCTTCAGTAATATTAACAAAGCATAAAACAGTAATTACACACAACAACATTTTTTTCATATCATTCATAAGTTATAAGTGAAGTAACGAAGTTAATAGTATTGTTAGAAATGGGTTATTATTTGTGGTGGTATTCGTTTAAAGAGTTCATCATAATTAATATATTGCTTTAACTTATCTTCCATAATTAAATACACTTTGTTTTTTAAATGTTCTAGGTCGTTTATTGTTAATCCTTCAACAGAAATTTCTTCTAAAAAAACTACCCTATTTTTTCCAGGTGTTAATGTAAATAATTCCCCATAACGCATTCTATCTAAGCTATCAATTAATAAAACTGGCTTAATATTAGTTTGTGTTTCAATGGCAATTCTAAAAGCTCCATCGTAAAAAGACTTTAATGGTTGTTTTAAATAATTTAAATAACCTTCTGGAAAAATGAAAATCGAAATTCCATGATGAATAGCTGCTTTCAAAGCACGTACACTTCTGGCTCTATGTGAAGAATTATCTCTATTTACTTGAATTACTGCAGCTCTATAAACTAAACCAAATATGGGCATTTTAACCATTTCTGCTTTACCTAAAGCTCTTACAGGTTGCCTAACAGATAACACTATAGGAGGAATATCCAAATACGATAAATGATTGGCAACAAAAATGTATTGCTTCTTTTTATTATGAGGAACTTCAAGTATTTCTTGGTGACTAATTCCAACAGTTATATACCAAATGGCCGACCAAATTCTGCAAACTTTATAAATAAAATTTCCACCTTTTAATCCAAATAATGCAGCAATTAAAATAAAAGGTAAAGCCAAAAACATAATAGTTACAAAACTTAGTAAAGCATAAATGCAATAAATTATTTGTACTATTTTAAGTATAATTTTCAAACTATAAATTATTAAGCTATAATTTTTGTCCAAAAAATCTGATATTCTTTTGGAAAATTGAAAACAGGCTTTTCTGTAACATTTTTGAATATACCAAAAACCGTGCTTCCTGTACCAGTCATTGAAGCATAAACTGCACCATTATGGTACAATAAATTTTTAATATGTTCTATCAGTAAATAATCATTTGCTAAACTTTTTTCAAAATCATTAATCAATTCTTTTTTCCAAGTGGTTATGGGTTGTTGAGAAATTGTCTTGATAGATTTTTGAGGATGAATTGGAGTAATTTTTGAAAAAGCTTTAGATGTTGAGATATGAATGTTGGGATTGATTAAAATTATTTTGTAAGATGATAAATCGATGATCACATCTTCTAAAATTTCTCCTCTTGATGTTGCAAAACTTGGTTTGTTTTTAATAAAAAAAGGACAATCACTTCCTAATTGTAAGGCATAATCTAGCAAATGTTGTTCGGTTAATTTTAGTTTAAAAATTGTATTTAAAAGCTTTAAAGTAAAAGCCCCATCAGCACTGCCACCACCTAAACCTGCACCCATTGGAATGGTTTTATGTAAATGCATTTTAATTGCAGGTAATTTAAAATCTTGTTGTAATAAGTGATAAGCTCTAACACAAAGATTTTCATTAGTGTTGCCAATAATGGTTAAACCAGAATAGGTAAATTCTAATTTGGCTCCTTTTTCTTTTGATGGAACAATTTCAATTGCATCATTGATGCTAATAGGTAAAAAAATGGTTTCAAGGTTATGAAAACTATCTGTTTTTTTTTCTACAACATTTAATCCCAGATTAATTTTAGCATTTGGGAATGAAATCATTCTTTTGGAATTGGTATTAAGCAAGGTTAGTAATATGGTTGAGGCTTTGTTCTATTTTTTTCTTCTGTTAATCTCATCTCTTATAAAAATTGCTTTAACATAATCTTCTTTTTCTAAAACAGTTTCTAAAAAATGTTGTAATTCAGAAATGCTCATGTTCGATAAATTATCTTCATGAGGTTTTTCTTTTTCGTCTATAGTTATTGACTCAATTCTTTCTTTACTTGTTTCTTGTTCATCTACCAAAATTCCAGAAGCTTCTAAAATATTATCATAAATATAAATAGGGCAATTAAATCTAACAGCAAGTGCCAAAGCATCACTGGTTCTACTATCAATTTCTATGGTGTCGTTTGCTGAATAACAAACTAATTTCGAATAGAATATTCCTTCTTGTAAATCACTGATCAAAATTTCTTGTAACTCAACGCCAAAAGATCCCATGAAGTTTTTAATTAAATCGTGAGTTAATGGTCTACTTGGTTTTACATTTTCTAAAGCAACAGCAATAGCTTGTGCTTCAAAACTTCCTATAACAATAGGTAATCTTCTCGATCCATTCATCTCTCCTAAAACAACAGCATAAGAACTTGATGTTGTAATGCTATGTGATAGAGCAACAATTTCTAATTCAATTTTCTTCATATATGCTACGAAAATAAAACAATTCAATAATTAACAAATAATGTTATTGAATAAAGTTAATTAAATGTAAGTGATAACTTAATTTCACAAAAATAATTATTAATGAAGGCACTTCTATTTTTTTATTTTGTAATAGTAAGTTTTATTACCATGGCTCAGTATAAAAGCTACAAAATTTTAGAAAGTGGCGATACTTTAAATAGAGTTGATTTGAATAATAAAAAAGTGGGCCGTTGGAAAATTCATGTAAATGCATTACGAATTGAACCTGCTTTTGATGAAGAAGGATTATTTGTGAATAATTTAAAAGAAGGCATTTGGAGAAAATATGATGAATATGGTTTATTACTAGCCAAAGAAAATTATAAATGGGGTATGAAAAATGGTTTGCAACAATATTTATCTGATGGCAGATTAGTTCGTGAAGAAAGTTGGCGAGCTGTAGACCCCATTAAGAAATTTGATACCATTGATGTGCAAGATGTGTATGATGATAATAAATACATTCAAAGAATATTTAAAGTAGAATCTTACGCTCAACCACATGGTTATTGGAAATATTTTGACCCCGAAACAGGTAGAACTTTAAAAACAGAAAATTTTGTTTTAGGCGAATTGTTTCAACCACAAGTTCAACAAATTGTTCCAGTTATTGATACAGCAGTTAAAAAAACAGTAAAACCTGCAGCAGTTTTGGAATATGAGAAATCGAAAAAAAATAAAAAAACTTACCAAGTTCGTCATGGAGCAACTGGTGGCTAAATAATGCCAATTAACTGTGCTTTTATCTTTTCTTATGTAATTTAATCAGCCATTACAGGCTGTTCTTGTCAGCTTGTCAGCATTTATTAGCTTGGTATTTTATTTGACTTTGTTGAAAAATTATTTAAAGTATTGCAACATCTGCAATTAAAATCTATTGATATATGCAAAAAGGACAAATAAGGGTACAAACCGAAAACATTTTTCCCATCATTAAAAAGTTTTTGTACAGTGAACACGATATTTTTTTAAGAGAATTAGTAAGTAATGCCATTGATGCCACTCAAAAAGTAAAAACACTTTCAAGTATTGGAGAGGCAAAAGGTGAATTAGGCGATTTAAGAGTTGATGTGATTTTAGATGCTAAAGAAAAAACCTTAACTATTAGTGATAGAGGTGTTGGAATGACAAAAGATGAAGTTGATAAATACTTAAACCAAGTGGCTTTTAGTGGTGCTGAAGAGTTTTTAGAAAAATATAAAGATGCTAATATTATTGGTCATTTTGGTTTAGGTTTTTATAGTGCTTTTATGGTTGCTGAAAAAGTGGAAGTTTTAACTCAAAGTTATAACGATGATGAAGCAACTGTATATTGGAGTTGTGATGGAAGCCCTGAATTTGAATTGTACGAAGTAGAGAAAAAGGATAGAGGAACAAAAATTATTTTACACCTTAACGAAGAAAGTAAAGAGTTTTTAGAAGCCCATCGTGTAAAAGCAGTATTAGATAAATTTTGTAAATTTTTACCAATACCTATTTATTTTACAGATGTTGCTGAGGAAAAAACAGAAAATGCTGAAGAAAAATCTATCAATAACACTTCACCAATTTGGGTAAAAAAGCCAAGTGAATTAACAAAAGAAGATTACGAAAATTTTTATAAAGAATTATATCCTTTTAGTGAAACTCCATTGTTCTGGATTCATTTAAATGTAGATTATCCTTTCAATTTAACAGGTATACTTTACTTCCCTAAAATTAAACAGAGCTACGAAATTCAAAAAGATAAAATTCAATTATACAGCAATCAAGTTTTTGTTACTGATGAGGTAAAAGAAATTGTACCAGAATTTTTAATGTTGTTGCATGGAGTTATTGATAGTCCAGATATTCCTTTAAATGTAAGTAGAAGTTATTTACAAGGCGATCCGAATGTTAAAAAAATCAACAGTCACATCACCAAAAAAGTGGCAGATAAATTAGAAGAAATTTTTAATAAAGAAAGAGAAGATTTTCAAAGTAAATGGGAGAGTTTAGGATTGTTTGTGAAGTATGGTATGATGACTGACGACAAGTTTGCTGAAAAAGCAAACAAGTTTTTTGTTATGGAAGATACTGCTGGTAAGTTTTATACTATTGATGAATACAAAACTGCAACCGAAGCCAATCAAAAAAATAAAGAAGGCAAACAAATTATTTTATACACTACCAATCCAGTGCAACAAGATGCTTATATACAAGCAGCAGTTGATAAAAGTTATATTGTAACTAAAATGGAAACTCTTGTTGATGCAAGTTTTATTAATAACATGGAGATGAAATGGGAGAACACTTCTTTTGTTAGAGTAGATGCAGATATTGTAGATAATTTGATCGACAAACAAGAAGCTGCCGAAAGTGTTTTAAGTAAAGAAGAAACAGAGCAATTAAAAACTTTATTCGAAGTTAAACCTGCAGATTTACATGTAACTGTTGAAGTAAAAGGTTTAAGTACCAATGTTGCACCTGTTGTTGCAACAAGGCCAGAGTTTATGCGTAGAATGAAAGATATGGCTGCAATTGGTGGTGGTGGAATGATGGGCTTTTATGGTTCTATGCCAGATGAAGTTACTTTAACTATTAATGGAAATCATCCAATATATCAAGGATTATTAAAAGAAACGGATACAGAAAAGCAACAAAAGCAAGTAAGAAATTTAGCCGACTTGGCTTTACTTTCTCAGGGTTTATTAAAAGGTTCAGAACTCACCAATTTTATTAATAGAAGTGT
>JANLVQ010000147.1:0-4425 GCA_031364085.1 Chitinophagaceae bacterium | reverse complement strand
AGATGTAATTTCTCCTATTGATGGAAATCATTTATCAACTGTACCAATGTCATCTTCAAAAGATTTAGATGATGCAGTTCAAGCAGCAAAAAAAGCATTTCCTTCATGGAGTAAAACGCCTATTAAAGAAAGAGTTCAAGTCTTTTTCAGATATAAAACTTTACTAGAAAAACACCTTAAAGAATTATCAGAATTATGCAGTGAAGAAAATGGAAAAACATATAGTGAGTCTGTTGCAGAAATTGAAAAATGTATTGAGCTTACAGAATTTGCAACTTCATTACCTCAATTAACAACTGGTGAAGTATTAGAAGTTAGTAGAGGTGTAGAGTGTAGAACAGAACATGTTGCTTTAGGTGTTGTAGCATCAATTGTTCCATTTAATTTTCCTTCAATGGTTCCTAATTGGACATTGCCAAATGCAATAGCATTAGGCAATTGCATGATTATGAAACCATCAGAAAAAGTGCCTTTAAGCTGTGGTAAAATTGCTGAGCTTTTAAAAGAAGCAGGTTTACCAGATGGAGTTTTTAATGTAGTTCATGGCGATGTAGAAATTGTAAATGCCATTTGCGATCACCCAAATATTGAAGCAGTATCTTTTGTTGGTTCAACTAAAGTTGCTAAACTTGTTTATCAACGTTCAACCAATAATTTAAAAAGATGTTTGGCTTTAGGTGGTGCAAAAAATCACTTAATGGTTTTACCAGATGCTATACCTGGTATGACTGCACAAAATGTTGCTGCATCAATGAGTGGCTGTGCTGGTCAGCGTTGTATGGCAGCTAGTGCAATGATTGGTGTAGGTAATATTGATCATATTATAGAAAAAATTTGTGATGAAGCAAGAAAGATTATTCCTGGTGAAAACCTTGGGGCTGTTATCAATAAAGCATCTCAAGAAAAAATTGAACAATATATTTCTGAAGCTGAAAAAAATGGTGCAAAGATTTTAGTGGATGGAAGAAATACAAAAGTTGTAGGAAAAGAAAATGGAACTTATGTTGGACCAACTGTTATTGATTATGTAACTCCAGAAATGAGTGTTGCAAAAGAGGAAATTTTTGGACCAGTAATTTCTATCATGAGAACAAATACAGTTGATGAAGCTTTAGCTATTGAAAATGCAAATCCTTATGGAAATGCTGCTTCAGTCTTTACACAAAATGGAGCCATGGCTCGTTATATTATAGATAAAGCCAGTGCTGGTATGATTGGCGTTAATGTTGGTGTTCCTGTGCCTCGTGAACCTTTTAGTTTTGGTGGATGGAATGAAAGTAAATTTGGTGTGGGAGATATAACAGGAAAAAGTTCGATTGAATTTTGGACTAAATTGAAAAAATCAACTACCAAATGGAATCCTGAAGCTGGTGTGAATTGGATGTCATAAATAATTATGAATGATGAATGTTGAACAATAATACTTTAAAACATCATTAGGTATTAAATTTTAAGGTCACAAATTGTGACCTTAAAGAATTAAATAAATACTTTGAGCCTTTGTGGCAAAAAAATATGGCAAAAGCAAAACATCATACTAATCAAATCATTCCTAGCGAAATTGTTGTAAACAAAATTTACATCATTCGTGGCATGAAGGTGATGCTAGATAAAGATTTAGCAGCATTGTATGAAGTTGAAACAAAAGTATTTAATCAGGCTGTGAAAAGAAATATTCAAAGATTTCCTGAAGATTTTATGTTTCAACTTGCTAAAACTGAAGCAAATGAAATTTCAAGGTCACAATTTGTGACCTTGAAAAAAGGTAAAAATTTAAAATATTTACCCTTTGCATTCACAGAACAAGGTGTTGCAATGTTAAGTGGTGTTATCAATTCAGAAAAAGCAATTGCTATGAATATTGCAATTATGAGGGCTTTTGTTGAAATAAGAAGAATGGCATTGAACAATAAATTAATTGCAGATAAATTAAATAAAATAGAAAACAAACTTGGTTCACACGACAATCAACTAAAACAAATTTATCAGGCAATAGAAGATTTATTACAAGAAAAAGTTGAACAAAAAGATTGGAAAAACAGAAAAAGAATTGGATTTAAACCAGATGATTTATAAATTTTTAGGTCGCAAATTGCGACCTTAGAAATAGCACAAATCTAAATTATAGAACTATGTTAAAATACTTGAAGTATAAAAAAAGTAACCTCAGATTAAATCAATAAACTTGAAGTCACGAATTGTGATATCAAGTTAACAATTTGGAAATCACAAACTGTGACTTCCAAATAAAAAAATAAGCTTATGGCAAAGGCTAAACAAATAATCAAATCAATACTTGCAGACGAAGCTGTCATTAGTAAAATTTATTTTATTCGTGGACAAAAAGTAATGCTCGATAAAGACTTGGCAGTGATGTATGGTACAATTACTAGCCAATTTAACAGACAAATTCAACGAAATATTGAAAGATTTCCAAAAGATTTTATGTTTCAATTAACGAAAAATGAATTTGAAAACTTGATATGCCAAATTGGTACATCAAGTTGGGGAGGAACAAGGAAACTTCCTTATGCCTTTACAGAACAAGGCGTATCAATGCTTTCAGGCGTTTTAAATAGTGCTATTGCAATTCAAGTTCACATACAAATTATAAGAGTATTTATAAAAATGAAGGAATTGCTTTTAACAAACAAAGAAATTTTATTGAAGCTAGAGCAAATGGAAAAAAATGTTAAGACTAACAAAAAAGATATAGCAATTATTTTTGAAGCACTAAAACAATTGCTTCAAACACCTAAAGAACCCAGAAAAAGAATTGGATTTAGACCAGATGAATAAAGAACTAAAAGTTGAAGTGTGCGACGCAAGTAAAGTTAAATAGTATTACAAATGTTGGTAACAAAAAAATAAAAAAATGAATACAGAAACCCTATCTCAAACAAAACAAATTATTCAAGATAACTTAGATTATACCTTGTTTTCCTGGAGCAAACAAAAAGGTATTAATCCTATTGCTATTGAACGAGCAGAAGGTGTTTATTTATACGATTATGATGGCAATAAAATAATTGACTTCAGTAGTGGATTAATGAATGTAAATATTGGTCATGGTAATCAAAGAATTACTGATGCTGTAGTTAAGCAAATGCAAGAAGTGGCTTATGTTACGCCAAGTTGTGTTACAAAAGCTCGTGGAGATTTAGGTAAAAAATTAGCAGAAATTTGCCCTGGAGATTTAAACAAAGCGTTCTTTACTTTATGTGGTGCAACTAGTATGGAAAATGCCATTAAGTTAGCACGTTTATATACTGGTCGTCATAAAATTTTAAGTCGTTATCAATCTTATCATGGCTCATCAATTGGTGCCATGTCGGCAAGTGGAGATCCTCGCAAACTTCCTGTAGATAATCAACAAGCACCCAACTTTGTTCATTTCGATTTACCCATTTTGTATAGATGGGAATATGGAGAAGAAAATTTATTAAAAGAATCAGTTGCAAGTTTAGAAAGAATTATTGCTTATGAATCTGCTAACAATATTGCAACTATTATTCTTGAAGGTGAATCTGGATCATCGGGTTGTTTGCAATATCCAAAAGGATATTTAAAAGCAGTAAGAGAAATTTGTAATCAACATGGCATCTTGTTAATAATGGATGAAGTAATGAGTGGTTTTGGAAGAACAGGCCAATGGTTTGGATTTCAAAATCATGATATTATACCCGATATGATTTGTATGGCAAAAGGATTAACATGTGGTTATTTACCTTTTGGTTGCTTAATGGTTACTGATAAAATTGCTGCAAAGTTCGATGATACAGTTTTGTCTTTAGGTTTAACCTATTCTGCTCATCCTGTTTGCTGTGCAGCAGCATTAGAAACTTTGAAAATTTATGAAGATGACAATTTAATTGAGAATGCAAGAGCAATGGGAAAATATGTTGAACAACAAGTAGAACAATTAAAAACCAAACATCCTAGCATTGGAGAATTTAGAAATACAGGTTTGTTAGGTTGTATTGAAGTAGTAAAAAATAGAACAAGAAAAGAACCAATGGCTCCCTTTAATGCTAAGCCAGATGAAATGGTTGTGATGAATAAAGTAACAGCAAAAATTAAAGAATTGGGTATGTACACTTTTGTGAGATGGAATTATATTTTTATTGCACCGCCATTATGTATAACTAAAGATCAAATTGATGAAGGATTAGTTATCATCAGTGAAGCGATAGCGATTGCAGACGAATATGTTGTTTAATTATTTTGAATGTTAAATTTTGAATGTTGAATGACAGTATTCCATTTAAAATTTAATATTCAAAATTCAAAATAAAAAGAATGAACCAAATCCACTCAAACTCACTCTACAGTGAAGACCTGGCTCCGGTGCCACAGAACAAGCGCACCTGGAACACCTGGAACTATGCCGCATTGTGGATTAGTATGAGTTTGTGTATTCCCACC
>JANLVQ010000265.1:0-4521 GCA_031364085.1 Chitinophagaceae bacterium | reverse complement strand
GATTGTTATTTTCAGTGCAAAAATGTTTTTATAAGATTACCTTAATGTTACGCCAACATTAATTTAACTTAACACAGGGTTCACAATTAATTAATATTGAAAAAAAAATAAACATCGAAACACGAGTCTTTCAATTGTATTTTGAAACAAATACTGTTTTGCTACATCAGTTATTATTTTTTTGATTGTACTTAAAATTTGGAATATGTATATTTTTGTAATTACTTTGTAACTACATAAAATAATTCATATGGACATATCAGTAATTTCAATTGGCAATTCAAAAGGCATTCGTTTAACAAAAACAATTTTAGAAAAATATAATATTTCAGACACAGTAGAACTAATTCTTGAAAAAGGTTATATCATTTTAAAACCTAAACAAGAACCGAGAAAAGGTTGGGAAAAATCTTTTAAGAAAATGCACGAAAACGGAGATGATGAGTTAATAACGACAGATATTTTTGAAGATGAAAACTTTGAAGAATGGAACTAGCTCAATATGAAATCATTTTAGTAAACCTTGATCCAACAATTGGTAGTGAAATGAAAAAAACAAGACCTGCTGTAATTATTTCACCAAATGAAATGAATAAATATTTAAATACAATTGTTATTGCACCATTGACAAGTAATTCAAAACCTTATCCAACAAGGGTTGAAGTAAAACACAATAAAACAAAAGGGTGGATTGTTTTAGACCAAATTAGAACCATTGACAGAAGAAGAATAATAAAAAAATTAGACCATCTAACAGACAAAGAAATTGAAAAAGTAAAATCAATTATAAAAGAAACATTTGTAGACTAAATTAAAAGTAATTTAAGTGTATTTAATCTTGTTCATTTTTTCTTCTTTGTAATTCTTTTTTAATTAAGCCCAATTCTCTACCAGTTTGCTCACCAACACTACTGTTTTCCTGAGCTCTACGCATTAAATAAGGAACAACATCGTTAATAGGGCCAAAAGGCAGGTATTTACTTACACTACAACCTTCAGCAGCTAAGTTGAAAGTAATATTATCACTCATTCCATAAAGCTGTGAAAAATGAATATGAGGATGATTTAAAGGAATTTTATTTTCTTGCATCAACTGTACTGCTTTTAAATTACTTTGTTCATTATGCGATGCAATGATTGAAGCAATGGAATCAATATGATTTATGCAATAAGCAGCAGCAGCATCAAAATCTTTATCGGTAGCTTCTTTATTGGGTTGTATAGGATTTAAATAATTTTTTTGAATGGCTCGTTCACGTTCTTTTTCCATGTATGCACCACGCACCAATTTCATTCCTAAAATATAATTATTTTCCTTAGCTATTTTATGAGATAGTTTTAAGAAGTCTAATCTATCGTGTCGGTATAACTGAATGGTATTATACACTATTGCTTTTGTAGTGTTGAAGTTTTGCATTAGCTCCATTACCATTCTATCAACAGGGTCTTGAATCCAGGTTTCTTCAGCATCAATTAAAACACCAATATTTTTTTGAGAAGCAACATCACATATATGATACAATCTGTCTTTCACTCTCTCCCATTCTGTATTTTCCATTTCATTATCATGAATACCACTTCTTAATCTTGGAGCTTCATTTAAGGTTTCAAGTAATCCAAATCTTGCTAACCCTGTTACCTTAATACTCATAAATGGAATATTAGGCTGAGTGGCTGCATATTCAATAACATCTATAAATTGCTGTGTAGCTTTATCAAAATTTTCTTCTCCTTCTTTGCCTTCAACACCATAATCTAAAATTACTTTTACGCCATATTCATGTAAAACATCAACAACACCTGCAGTTTCTTGTAAGGTTTCTCCACCTACAAATTGTTTAAAAATGGTGCTTCGTACTATTCCATTAATGGGCAATTTCATTTTTAAGAATAATGGTGTAAGCCTTGTTGCTATAGACACAAACAATGGATAACGCATGCTGCTAAATAAAAATTTAGCCATCTTAAGGTCTTTGGTATTTTTATATGCAAAAGCATTTTTTGTATTATCGAATGAGAGATTCATAGAATTAATCTTTATCGGGCAAATATCGTATGCTTAGTTTAATTAATAAAATGAAAGGATGTGATTATTGTTAGGAAGTTGAATTTTCCCCTCTCGAGAGGGGCTAGGGGTGTGTTGTTTTAAATTCAAAAGTAAAAAGTAAAAAACTAAAAGTAGTAAGTACAAAGCCGGTTAGTCCGAAAGTCAGTGTGTATCTTTTCGAGTGAGGAACGAACGAGAAATCTCATGATTAAACTCAAAAGTAAAATTTCAAAACCTAAAAGTATGAAGTCACCAGTACAAAGTAGTAAGTATGAAGTAAAAAACCAATAACCATTTACAATTTACAATTAACCAATAACAAATATCCATTTCTCAACAGATTCCTCGCTGCACTCGGAATGACATAAATATTGCACTCGGAATGACATAATACCCACCCCCTAGCCCCTCCAAGGAGGGGATAAAAAAATCCCCCAACCATGTTGAGGGATTTGAATTTATATTTTCTTTCGGACTCTTCTGACTTTATTGACTCTCCACTTTAGTCTTTCTTACTTCTCTTTCTATCTCTATACTTCTTTGCTCCATAAGCTAAGCCAGAAGCTATTAGTATCGATGCTCCTCCATCGAAGGGTACATTCAATGGATCTGGATCATCGGGTGGTAATAACTCATCTTCGTCTGAATAATCTATCTCGTTTTGTGGAAGATTCTGATTTTGTGTTTGACTATAAGTGTTTACTGTTGCACCTATTAAAAGCATTACAAAGAATAAAACTTTAATGCTGCTTTTGATGTTATGGATAGTTGTCATAATAATTATTTTTTAAAGATGAACAGATTAAAGTTTAATGATGTTTCTATTGTAAATCGTTCCATCTTCTGCTCTTATCGACAGCCTGTAAACTCCAGCACTCATATTCTTCGGTAAACTTAATGTTTGTGTTTGTACTGCTCCTTGTTTGATAATACTACTACTCATCATTTGCTGACCAATACTAGAGAATAATTGTATCTCATATTTACCATCTGCAATACCTCCTAACTGAAGGGTAATCACATTACCTTCTAATGGATTTGGATAAACGCTTACTTTTTCTGTTTCTTTACTATTGCCTACTTTAACTATTGATGAGTATTTTATTTCTCCATTTGCACCCACTACTTTTATTCTATAGTAGTTGTTTGTTTTAAATGGATTAGCATCGAACCAATCGTAATTAACAGCTTTGCCATTATTTGCTGTTGCAGTTACTGATGCTACAGTAGTAAATCCATCTGCATTTTCTGAACGTTGTACTTCGTAATTTTTAATAGCAGTTTCTGCAGCAATATCCCACGCTACTTGAATACCTGTATTTTTTCTGTAGGCTTTAATATTAGTAAAGTTGGCAGGTAATGGTGATGTATTGTTAAACACAATTTCAAACCTGTTATAAAAACTTGAACTATCTGTTGAAGTAAATGTAAATGGATAAGTTGTTTCTCCACTCATGCTAATAGTTGTTTGAGTATTGGTTTTCTTATCTCTTAAGTAAGCTTGAACACCTGCATCAAAATCTTGTGCATTGAGTTTAAGTGAATACGTATTGTTATCGAATAATTTCCATAACCTAACAGGAATAATATCTGTTGTTGCTACTGTTGGTCTGGCTTCTAAACCTAATGCAGTACTAGCATTTATTAATGCAATATTCTCATCTGTATTGGTGAATTTTTGTGCATCTTCTGCTCCTATTGCAGTAGAAAAATCATCTCTGAAGGCAATGGTTGTGGCATCTTTTACTATTACAGGGTTTGTACCATAAGCACCCATTAAACTAATTAATAGTTTTGATGGACTTAAACCTACTGGTCTGAATGTAGATGTAAATATGGATGTTTTATTGGCTTCATTAAAAGTTAATGATGCTGCACCATTTGCTATTGTTTGTACAAATATGGCCTGACCAGGTTGTATGTCTTTGGTAATTGCACCACCTCCGCTTGCTCCAGTTCCTGTTGTCCAACTTGTATATGCTCCTCTATTACCAATGCTTGCATCCCATATCCAATAAGTAGCACCTACATTCGATTTGGTTAATGCATCCCAATCAACTGGGCTCCAATATGGATTGGCAATTAAAGCACCCTCATCGACAACTGCCGACAATTCACTTGCTCCTGAAGTAAAGCTAACAGGTCCTGTTAATAAAGTTCCTGTAGCTGTTATTGTTGTTGCAGTGCTATTAATGTTTGGAGTACCAGTTCCTGTATTATTTAATACAGTTAAATCGGAAGTTCTGTCTCCCATTACAAAAACTCTATAACCCGTTTTAGCATTTAAGTTAGTAGCATTGGTATTGCTGATGCCAGTAAAGTTTGCTGCAGCAGGTGTAAAAGTAAACATGTTTTTAGCACCAGTTTGTGTTACATCAAATCCATTAGCACCAGATGTACTACCTGTAATATGCATACCTAATTGCCAATTGCCACTAATAAAAGTAGTAGTAGTTACACCACTTGCTAATTGT
>JANLVQ010000121.1:0-4261 GCA_031364085.1 Chitinophagaceae bacterium | reverse complement strand
TATTTTTGTTCCAGAAATTCATCAACCAAACCCCAAAGTATTTAATAAAAATAAGCCCACTATTTTACAATTAGGTACAGCACCAAATAAAAATATAGCTAAAACTGCTGCCGCTTTAAAAGGTATTCATTGCAGCTATATCATTGTTGGAAAATTAGATGAAGCAACAAAAAATGTATTGGTTGAAAATAATATCGAATATAAAAATATCGAAGAATCCTTATCAGATGCAGCTATTGCAGATTTGTATCATCAATGCGATATCGTTGCATTAGTATCTACTTTAGAAGGTTTTGGAATGCCAATAATTGAAGCTAATGTAACTGGAAGAGTAGTAATAACCAGTAATACCTCTTCAATGCCAGAAATTGCTGCAGATGCTGCAGTATTAGTAAATCCATTTGATTTGAATAATATTAGAAAAGGTTTTTTAAAAGTGATTGAAGACGATGACTATAGAAACACCTTAATTGAAAATGGATATCGAAATGCCAAACGTTTTGATAAAACAACCATAGCCAAAAAATATTTTGATTTGTATAGATATGCTGCAAGCGATTTATAGATGACAAACAAATTAAATTTTGCTTTAATAGGCTGTGGAAAAATTGGAATAAAACATGCAGCACTGATACAAGAGTTTGGAAACCTTATTGCAGTTTGTGATGTTGATGCTAAAAGAGCCCACTCCTTTTCTAAACAATTTCAAGCTACAAGTTATGTAAATATAGATGAGCTTTTAATACAAGAAAAAAATATAGATGTTGTAGTGGTTTGTACTCCAAATGGATTACATGCTACTCATACCATAAAAAGTTTAGAGTCCGGTCATCATGTATTATGCGAAAAGCCTATGGCTATTCAGGTTGAGGATGCCAAACAAATGATACAAGTTGCAGAGAAAGCCAATAAAAAATTATTTGTTGTAAAACAAAATAGGTATAACCCTCCTGTAGTTGCAGTAAAAAAAATAATTGATGAAGGGCGTTTAGGAAAAATTTTTAACGTACAACTCAATTGTTTTTGGAATAGAACTGATGATTATTATACAGATGCCTGGCGAGGAACAAAAGAATTAGATGGCGGAATTTTATTTACACAATTCAGTCATTTTATTGATGTAATGTATTGGCTAATTGGAGATGTTGCAACAGTAATTTCTTTTAAAAAAAATTATTTGCATCAATACAATATAGAGCTTGAGGATACCGGAGTAGTGATAGTACAATTTAAAAACGATGCTATAGGCACTATCAATTATACAGTAAATAGTTTTGCACAAAATATGGAAGGCTCCATTACTATTTTTGGAGAAAAAGGTACCGTAAAAATTGGAGGAGCATATTTAAACGAACTAACTTATCAAAATATTGAAGGATACCCAATTGAAAATTTGCCAGCAGGCAACATATCCAATCAATACGAAAATTATCAGGGCTCTATGAGTAATCATGATAAAGTTTATGAGAATTTGATAGATCTTTTAGAGCACAATTTTAGCATAACAACCAATGCTTTTGATGCAATGAAAACGGTGGAAATTATTAGTAAAATATATAGTTCTTAAGTTTGAAAACTAATCAACCCAATATCAAAACATCAACTATTAAAGATGTAAACTTTGGTAAAAATGTAACCATTATGCAGCCTGTTAATTTGTATGGTTGCACCATTGGCGATAATTGTTTTATTGGACCTTTTACTGAAATACAAAAAGGGGTTATCATTGGAAATAATTGCAAAATTCAAAGTCATAGTTTTATATGCGAGTTAGTAAACATTGGTGATGATTGTTTTGTGGGTCATGGTGTAATGTTTATTAACGACTTATTTAAACATGGAAAACCAGCAAATGCTGATAGATTAAAATGGGAAAAAACAGAAATAGGAAATGGAGTTAGTATTGGCAGTAATGCCACCATTTTACCTGTAACTATTTGCAATGATGTGGTAATTGGTGCAGGAGCTGTGGTAACAAAAAATATTATTGAAGCAGGTGTGTATGTTGGAAATCCTGCAAAATTTAAAAGAACCATTTAAGAAAAAAATTCATGTCAATAAGTTCACATCAAATCATTATTACACCAAATGCCACAGAAAAAAATTATTGGCAAGATTTATGGCGTTTTAGAGAATTGTTTTATATACTCAGTTGGCGAGATATAAAGGTTAGATATAAACAAACTGTTTTAGGAGTTGCATGGAGCATTATTCGACCCCTACTCACCATGTTTGTATTTACCATAGTGTTTGGTAGCATTGCCAAACTTCCTTCAGAAGGTGCAGCCCCTTATGCTATTATGGTGTATGCAGCTATGTTGCCTTGGCAATTTTTCTCCAATGCATTAAGCGAAAGCAGTGGCAGTTTAATAGGTAATGCAAATTTAATTTCAAAAGTGTATTTCCCTCGTTTAATTATACCAACAGCTGCTGTAATAACCAGTTTTATCGACTTCCTTATCTCATTTGTTATTTTGGTTGGACTGATGATTTATTATCAATACCCACCATCATGGAATATCGTTTTTCTTCCAATATT
Organism: Chitinophagaceae bacterium; assembly: GCA_031364085.1. Lineage (GTDB taxonomy): Bacteria > Bacteroidota > Bacteroidia > Chitinophagales > Chitinophagaceae > CAIVPM01. The sequence continues at coordinate 1,722 of JANLVQ010000121.1, read as the reverse complement.
TTTAGTAATAGCTTTTTTAGCCAGTATGGGGCCAGGTTTATATTTAACAGCACTCAATGTAAAGTATAGAGATTTTAGATATATTGTTCCATTTATTGTACAATTTGGTTTATACATTTCTCCAGTTGGGTTTAGCAGTAATATTGTTCCTGAAAAGTGGAAATTTTTATATTCATTAAATCCAATGGTGGGCGTAATAGATGGTTTTAGATGGTGTATTTTAGGAGGCGATATGAATATTAATGTACAAGGTTTTATGCTGAGCATGAGTATAGTTGTTTTCTTTTTATGGTTAGGAGTATACCAATTTAGAAAAATGGAAAAAACTTTTGCAGACCTTATTTAAATGTTTAATCGTTGAGTCGTTGAATCGTAACAATCAACAATTCAACGCATCAACAATTCAACGTATCAACATATAAACAGTTCAACATATAAACAGTTCAACGTATCAACAAATCAACGTATCAACAGTTCAACACATTCATGTCACAATCATATAAAATATTAGATTTTTCACCCCATTTATTTTGGGATGTTGATAAAGAAAAACTAAATTTTAATATCAATAAAAGTCAGATTATTCATCAGGTTTTGGAGTATGGTTTATTACAAGATTGGATATTGATATCAAAAATTTATGGCATAGCAACAATTGCAGAAACTGCTGCAAATTTTCGTCAACTCGAACCTAAGGCACTATCGTTCATTGCATCCTTATCTGGTAAATCAAAAAAATCGTTTAAATGTTATTCTATCAAACCATTGATGCCTCAACATTGGAACTTTTAAAAGTATTACAAAGAATAACTTTTTTTAAAAACTTAAGACTAGTTGGAGGTACATCATTGGCTTTACAAATTGGTCACAGAAAATCAATTGACTTAGATTTTTTTGGAACTTTACAAATAGATGAAAACGACTTTTCTCATGCATTATCCATATTTGATCAAATAACTTGGATAAAAAAGAGTGAACATATTAATATATTCTCAATCAATAACATAAAAGTAGACTTTGTAAATTACAAGTATCCTTGGATAGAAGAAAAGAAAACAGTTGAAAACCTAAATCTTGCTGGATTAAAAGATATTGCAGCAATGAAATTAGCTGCTATTATTGGAAGGGGAACAAAAAAAGATTTTATTGATATTTATTTTTTATTACAGCATTTTAGTTTAAGCCAAATGATAGACTTTTATAAACAAAAATATGATGATGGTTCTGTTTTTTTAGTACTCAAAAGTTTAACATATTTTGATGATGCCAATCAAGAACAAGAACCTGTTATGCTGAAAAGCATTACCTGGCAAAACATAAAAAAAGGTATTCTTAAAGAACAGCTAGGCTATGTAAAAAATTTGTAAGTTCAACAATTCAACACTATCTGTTTATTTGTTTAATCGTTTAGTCGTTGAATCGAATCAAACACAATTCAACAGTTCAACAATTCAACAGTTAAACAACTTTACTCCTTTAACACAATTCAACAATTCGACAATTCAACAGTTCGACGATTCAACAGTTCTACAATTCAACAATTCAACAATTCAACGATTGCTTCATTGCACTTCGTTTCAATCGCAAAGACAAGTATTGGTGTTTTTTCTGAACTCGGTAGACTTTGAGGAGTAGGGTTAATGATTTTCAGCAAATTTTTTCCCAAACCCTAAAGGGTTATTTACTGAAAATCAAGTTGCTTAACAATTCAACAACTCAAAA
>JANLVQ010000113.1:0-2156 GCA_031364085.1 Chitinophagaceae bacterium | reverse complement strand
ATAATCTTGAAATTAGAGAAATTTAAGAAACAAAAAAGCCATTCAAAATATGAATGGCTTTAATAATTATTTATTATAAATTAACTACTGCTTTTCTAACTAAATCTGCTGCTTCAGAAAGCAATATTGCACTTTGAACTTTTAATCCACTTTCATCAATTAATTTTTTTGCTTCTTCTGCATTCGTTCCTTGCAAGCGAACAATAATTGGAATATTAATATTACCTAATTTATTAAATGCTTCAATAACACCAGCTGCAACTCTATCACAACGTACAATACCTCCAAAAATATTAATCAAAATAGCTTTTACATTTGGATCTTTCATAATAATTCTAAACCCAGCTTCAACAGTTTGAGCATTTGCAGAACCGCCCACATCTAAAAAGTTTGCAGGTTCTCCCCCACTTAATTTTATCATATCCATGGTTGCCATTGCCAAGCCTGCACCATTTACCATACAGCCTACATTACCATCTAATTTTACAAAATTTAAATTGTATTCGCCTGCTTCAACTTCGGTAGGATCTTCTTCGCTTGTATCTCTTAAAGCTGAAATGATTGGGTGGCGTGTTAAAGCATTATCATCGATATTCATTTTACAATCTACCGCAATTATTTTTTCATCGCTGGTTTTAAAAAGTGGATTGATTTCTATCATTCCACAATCTAAATCAACATAAGCATTATATAAATTCGTTACAAATTTGATGCAATTTTTCATGGCCTCGCCAGTTAATCCAAGATTGAAAGCAATTTTACGAGCTTGAAAAGGTTGTAATCCTCCACTTGGATGAACTAATTCTTTATAAATTTTTTCTGGTGTATTGTGTGCCACTTCTTCAATATCCATTCCACCTTCAGTGCTATACATAATTACATTTTGCCCTGCAGTTCTATCTAACAAAATAGATAAATAAAATTCTTTGGTTTTATTTGGTCCATCGTAATATACATCTTGAGCAACTAATATTTTAGAAACTTTTTTACCAGCTGGCCCAGTTTGAATGGTAACCAATGTGCCACCCAAAATTCCTTCAGCAAAACTTCTAATATCCTCAACCGATTTACCCACTTTAACACCATTCATTCCTGTTTCTTTTACTTTTCCTTTGCCTCTACCACCTGCATGAATTTGAGCTTTAACTACTGCAAACTTATTATTGGTTTGAGAGGCTATTTGTTTATATGCATTTTCAGCAGCTGAAATATGATCAACAGCTATGCCTTCTTGTACAGGAACTTTATAATTCTTTAATAACTCTTTAGCTTGATACTCGTGTAAATTCATAATTATTTTTTTGCGTTGCGAAGATAAGGCTACACAGCTAATGTTTGAAGTTGCCTTTACTTTTAATCGCCATTTTTTCTATTGTTTTGGATAGAATAAACTATTGAACCAAGAATACAGGTTACGATTACTAAGAGTGAAATAAAAATCATTTCACTTTTACTAATCCAAGTTTCTAAATAATGCTCAAAAAGCATTTTTAACCCTATAAAAATTAAAACAATGGCTATACCTTGTTGTAGAAAATTAAATTTTGTAACTGCTCCCTTTAATAAGAAAAAAAGACTTCTTAAACCTAATACAGCAAAAATATTTGATGTATAAATTACAATATTATTTCTAGAAATTCCTAATACTGCAGGTATAGAATCTAATGCAAAAACCAAATCTGTTATGGCTAACATAATAACTACCACAAATAATGAGGTGTACACTGGTTTACCATTTTTACGAATCATAAATTTACCATTTCCATCTTCAAGTGTAATGGGTAAATACTTTAGCATCCACACATATATTATACTTTTTTGAGGATTGAATTCATTTTCTTCAGAAGACGAAAACATTTTGTAGCCAGTATAAACTAAAAACAATCCAAATAAATATAATGTCCATTGGGCTTTTTGAACCAAAGCAAGACCAAGTGTAATAAATAAAATTCTAAAAATAATGGCCATTAAAATACCAATCAATAATACTCTGGCATAATAATTTGAACTTACTTTAAATGCAGAAAATATGATGATGAAAACAAAAATATTATCAATGCTTAAACTCCATTCCATTAAATAAGCACTGATAAATTCTACTGCAGTAATTTTGCCTTCTTCATACCACATGAAAATAAAAAAAGCAAATGCTAAGC
>JANLVQ010000089.1:0-8071 GCA_031364085.1 Chitinophagaceae bacterium | reverse complement strand
TTTCAAATCTTCTTTTAACTCCTTTAAAATTGGCCAATGCATTTTTGATTTTATCATCTTCTATTTTTAAATATTTGGCTACACCTATTGCTGCCAAAGCATTTTCAATATTGTGCAAACCACCCATATTTAAAATAACATCATCTAAACGCCAATAAGTATTAATTACATTAAAATGATATGCACCATTGTTAACTGTAAGATTTTCGATATGTATATCAGCTTCTGTATTTGATACACTATAGGTACAAGTATCTTTTATTTGAAATTGATTTGCATTTTTTAAACCATGTTTTATGATTAAACATCCACCTTCTTTTATTTTGCTTGAAAATTCAACAAATGCATTAGCAACATTTTCGGCTGTTCCATAAATATCTAAATGATCCGGATCAACAGATGTTATAATAGCAATATTGGGAGCAAGTTTTAAAAAACTTCTATCATATTCATCTGCTTCAACAACTACATTGTTTTGATTGCTACTCCAAAAATTAGAATTATAATTTGCTGCAATACCACCAAGAAATGCATTACAGCCATAACCTGTATCGCGTAAAACATGACCAATCATAGTACTTGTAGTAGTTTTGCCATGAGTACCAGCTACACATATATTAAAAGTATTATAAGTAATCCATTGCAATACATCACTACGTTTAACAACTGTATAATGATGGTCTTTGTAATAATTTAATTCTGTATGATGTGATGGAATAGCTGGGGTGTAAACTACAAAATCAACTTGTTTTGGAATTAGTGCTATATCATCTTCAAAATGAATTTTAATTCCTTCTTGCTCTAATTGTTGAGTTAAAATTGTGGGTGTTTTGTCGTATCCACTTACTTCAATTCCCAAATGATTAAAATATCTTGCAATAGCACTCATTCCAATACCACCAATGCCAATAAAATAAACTACTTTGGTTTCTTTTATTGATACTGGGAAATTGAATGTAGATTTTTGTGTGCTCATTTTAAATAAGATTTTCAAGTATAATTTCAGCTATTTTCTGATCAGCATTTGTAATAGAAAATTTTGAAATATTGTTTTTAAGTTCTAATTGTAATAGCTCATCTTTTACCAACTCAATTGCTTTATTTACCAATTGTTGTTGAACAAAATCATCTTTAATCATTAAAGCTGCTTGATGGTTTACTAATTGTTTTGCATTGCTGGTTTGATGATCTTCTGCTGCAAAAGGAAATGGAACAAAAATGACTGGCTTTTTTGCTACACACAATTCTGCAACAGTCATAGCCCCTGATCTGCTAATTACAACATCTGCAGCAGCATAAGCCATTTCCATAGCACCAATAAACTCATTTACCCAAATACTTTTTTCAAGGTTATGTAATCCTTGATAGGAAGAAAAATTTGATTTACCAGTTTGCCAAATAACATTGATCTCATTTTCAATAAAAAAATGTAAGCCACTATATATTGCTTGATTAATACTTCTCGAACCTAAACTACCACCAACAATTAAAACAGTTTTTTTTGTTGCAGATAATCCAAAATATTGTAATGCGTCTGCTTGAAGAATATTTAATTCAGTAATTACTTTTCTTACAGGATTACCGGTAAAAATAATTTTTGACTTAGGAAAAAATTTCTCCATTTCTTCATAAGCAACAAAAATATTTGTTGCATTTTTTCCTAATAAAATGTTCGATTTACCAGCAAAAGAATTGCTTTCGTGTATAAATGTTTTAATTCCTTTAGCTTGACAAAATTTTAGAACCGGAAAACTAGAATAACCACCAACACCAATAGCAGCATCGGGTTTAAAGTTTTTAATAATTGTTCTTACTTGTAAAAAACTTGTAATTAGTTTAATAGGCAAGGTAATATTTTTTACAATGGAGCTTCTATTTAACCCTGCAATATCTAAACCAATAATCTTGTATCCTGCTTGAGGAATTTTTTCCATTTCCATTTTTCCTTTTGCACCAACAAATAATATTTCTGTTGAAGGCTGCAATTTTTTAATAGCATTTGCTATAGCTATAGCAGGAAAAATATGACCTCCAGTTCCGCCACCTGCAATAATTATTTTATATGTTTTTAATTGATGCATTCTTTTCTAAACATTAATTTGTTGCATACTTGCCTTCAAGAGATTCTACATTTCTCCCTACACTTAAAATAATACCTATAGCAACACTCGTGAACAAAAACGAACTTCCACCCATACTTACTAAAGGAAGTGTAACACCTGTAACAGGCACCAAACCTACACTTACAGCCATATTTGCAAAAGCTTGAATAACGATAGTAAAGCCCAGCCCTAAAGCTAAAAAAGCACCAAATGCATAAGGGCATTTTTTATAAATTCGTATACACCGATACAAAAACAAAATGTAAAGCATTAAAATAAAAGCCCCTCCTATAAGCCCATACTCTTCAATAATAATCGCAAAAATAAAATCGTTATATGCCTGTGGTAAATAATTACTAGCAGTACTATTGCCCGGACCCAAACCAAAAAATATACTACCATTTGCAATTGCAATATTGGCTTGTTGCCTCTGATAAGGTGCTGTTACATTAGTAGTGTAAATAAAATCTTGTACTCTTTTTACCCATGTTCCAATACGACCATAAGATTTAACTTTTTCGTAAGCCCCTGGTTTTTCAGTTTCTGCTTGATTACCTTTATAAGAAACAACAGCAACACCAACAATAATTGCTATTGGTATTAAAATAATTCCAATGGTAAACAAAAGATGTGTAAATTTTATTCTTCCAATATACATAATCAATAATGCTGTAGCACCTGTTAATAATGCATTTGAAAGGTTTGCTGGCATAATTAATGCACAAATAATAAGTACCGGAAAAATTGCTTTTAAATAACCTTCTTTAAAACTTTTAATTACATCTTGTTTTTTACTAAGCACTCTTGCTAAAAACATGAATAAAGCTAAACGAGCAAAATCACTGGTTTGAAAAGTTTGGTTGATAATTGGAATTTTAATCCATCTACTTCCTTCATTAATTGTTGCACCAAAAAATAAAGTATATAAAAGTAATGGAATGGCAAGAGCCATAAAATATTTAGCAAGTGTAGAAAAGAAATAATAATTTATTTGATGAATTAAATAAATTATTACTAATCCTAAAATTGAAAAACCAACTTGCTTGAATAAAAAGTATTCAGTATTGCCTTGATATTTTTTATAAGCTAAAGATCCCGTAGCACTATAAACTACCAATATAGAAATCAATGAAAGTAAAATGATAATACCCCATATAAATCTATCTCCTTTTACTTTATCAATAATAGCATGTTTAGCATTATCTAAAGAAAAGGTTTCGGCTAACTTGCCTTCAGTAGCTGCATTAGCTTTACTTAAATAAGAGTTATCAAAAAAATTCACAATAGCTTAGTTTACTTCAAAAAAATCAATAGCATTATAACTGCATTACAGCTTCTTTAAATTGGCGACCTCGATCTTCATAATTTTTAAACAAATCAAAACTTGCACATGCTGGGCTCAACAAAACAGCATCGCCTTTAGTAGCTAATGCAAAACTTGCTTCAACACATTTTTTTGCATTGTTAGTTTCTACAATTTTTGTTACCATGCCTTTAAATGCTTCTTTAATTTTTTTGTTGTCAAGTCCTAAGCAAACTATTGCTTTTACTTTGTCTTTCACTAAATCTACAATCAAAGAATAATCATTGCCTTTGTCTGTTCCACCAAGAATTAATACTACCGGCTTTGTCATACTTTCTAAAGCATACCAAGTACTATTAATATTAGTGGCTTTGCTATCATTGATAAACTCAACACCCCTCACAGATGCAACAGATTCCATTCGATGTTCGAGACCACTGTAGTCGATTACAGCTTCACGAATCTTGTCTTTTCTGATGCCAACTGTTGTGGCTGCAATGCAGGCTGCCATGGTGTTGTATTGATTGTGTTTACCTTTTAGTGCAAAGTCGTAGATACTCATTGCAACTCTTTCTTCTTGAATTCTAATCATCATTTGATCGCCTTTAATGTGGGCTCCTTTTTTTAGTTCATGTTTCATAGAGAATGGTAGTGGGTTAGTATTTGTGGTTAGTAATGGGAAATATTTAGTAATCACTTCATCATCATCACAGTAAATAAAAAAGTCTTTTTCTGTTTGATATTTTGTGATGTTGAATTTTGCTTTTATATAGTTTTCGAATTGATCATTATAGCGGTCTAAATGATCTTCAGTGATGTTGAGTAAGATGGCAACATCTGGACGAAAAGTTTGTATATCATCTAACTGAAAAGAACTGATTTCTGCTATATACCATTCTTTTGGATCTTCAGCCATTTGACGAGCAATACTGTATCCAATATTGCCTACCAAAGCACAATCTAATCCTCCATGTTTACAGATATGATAACATAAACTTGTTGTAGTACTTTTTCCATTAGTGCCTGTTATGCCAATAATTTTACTTAACCCTTTATGTCTATATGCCAATTCAAATTCACTGATGATTGGAATATTTTTTTCTTTAATCTTTTTCACCATTTCATTTTTATCTGAAATACCTGGGCTCTTCATTACTTCATCAGCTGCTAAAATTTTTTCTTCAGAATGATTGCCTTCTTCAAATTCAATTCCATGTTTTTCTAATTCAGCTTTATAGGTGGGTTTTATATTTCCACCATCACTCACAAAAACGCTATACCCTTTTTGATGAGCTAACAAAGCAGTGCCAACACCACTTTCACCAGAACCTAATATGACTAATTTTTTTTTCAATCTATCTTATTTTTAAAGTCATAATACTAGCAACTACTAACAAAATGGTTATAATCCAAAAACGCAATGCAATTTTATTTTCATGAAACCCTTTCTTTTGATAGTGATGATGTAAAGGGCTCATTAAAAAAACTCTTCTTCCTTCACCATATTTTTTCTTAGTGTATTTAAAATATCCAACCTGAATAATTACACTTAAATTTTCAATCAAGAAAATGCCACAGAAGATTGGTATTAACCATTCTTTTCTAACAATAATAGCTAATGAAGCAATGATGCCACCTAAGGCTAAACTTCCTGTATCGCCCATAAAAACCTGTGCTGGATAAGCATTGTACCATAAAAAACCAATACAAGCTCCTACAAAAGCACCAACAAAAATGGAAAGCTCGCCTAAATTGGGGATGTACATAATATTTAAATAATCGGCAAATACATAATTGCCACTTACATAAACAAATACGCCAATACCTGCACCAACAATAGCACTTACACCTGCTGCTAGGCCATCAAGCCCATCAGTTAAATTGGCTCCATTACTTACTGCTGTAATAATGAGTGTTACAATTAAAATGTACACTATCCATGTATATTTTTCTGCTCCTTCACCCATCCAACTAATGAGTTTACTGTAATTAAACTCATGATTTTTTACAAATGGTATTGTTGTAATTGGAGTTTTAACTTTTACATAATATCTTTCTTTACCATCAATGTTTCTTACAATAATTTTTGAATCTTTTGCAAGTTTTTCTCCTTTTTGTAAAACAGAATTAACATTTATTGATGATGTTTGAAGTTGCCTTTCTACTGTAACAGAATTACTGAAATACAATGTTGTTCCAACAATAATTCCCAAACCAATTTGACCAATAATTTTAGTTATACCTGCAAGTCCATCACTATCTTTTTTCTTATAATCTTCACCTTTTGCAATTGCTAATTTTTTTGATCTGATTTTAAAATAGTCATCTAAAAAACCAATTACTCCTAACCATACCGTACATAACAGCATTAATCTGATATACACTTTATCGAGGTTAGCAAATAATAATGTTGGAATAATGATACTTAACAAAATAATTATGCCACCCATTGTTGGTGTTCCTTTTTTCTGTACTTGACCTTCTAAACCTAAATCTCTTACACTTTCACCAATTTGTTTTTTTTGTAAAAACAAAATGATTCTTTTACCATAAACAGTTGCAATAAATAACGACAATAAAATTGCCATTGCTATTCGAAATGTTTGATACTGAAATAATCCAGCACCGGGTATTTGAAAATGTTTGTTTAACCAATCGAATAAATGATATAACATTTGTTTAATTATTAATTGTGAACTATACCATCAGTAATAATTCTCCTAATATTTTTTTATCATCAAATGGATGTTTAACTCCATTGATGTCTTGATATTTTTCATGTCCCTTACCAGCTACCAAAATGATGTCTTCTTTATTTGCCATCAATACAGCAGTTTTAATGGCTTCTTTTCTATCAAGTATAGAAAGTGATTTTCTTTTCGATGCACTATTAATACCGGCTTCCATATCTTTCAATATTTGAGCAGCATTTTCTGTTCTAGGATTATCGCTTGTAAAAATTACTTTATCACTAAAATCGCAAGCTACTTGAGCCATAAGTGGCCGTTTAGCTTTATCTCTATCACCACCACAACCCACAACTGTTATTACTTGCTCATGACCTTTTCGTAATTTTTTTATGGTTGATAAAACATTTTCTAATGCATCTGGAGTATGAGCATAATCAACTATTCCAACTATTGCATCATGATTCACCACATAATCAAATCTTCCTTCTGCCCCAGTTATTATACTTAATGCTGTTAAAACATTTTCTTTTTGTTCGCCTAAACAAATTGCTGTTGCATACACTGCCATTATGTTATATGCATTAAACTCACCTATTAATCTTAAATGCACCTCAGTATCATTAATTAACATGTGTAAGCCATGTAAACCATTATCTAAAATTTTGCCTTTAAAATCTGCTGGTAATTTTAAACTATAGGTCAATTTTTTTGCTGGTGTGTTTTGTAACATCACTGTACCTCTTTTATCATCAATATTTGTGATGGCATATGAGGTAGTAGAAAGATGATCAAAGAAGGTTTTTTTAACTTTGATGTATTCTTCAAAAGTTTTATGATAATCTAAATGATCGTGAGTGATATTACTAAAAATTCCTGCTGCAAATTCTACTGCTTCAATACGATGCTGATGTATGGCATGACTGCTACATTCGATAAAAACATGGGTGCAGTTTTCATCAACCATTTTTTTTAATAATGCATTTAAATTAATAGCATCTGGTGTGGTATGAGTTGATGGAATAATTGTTTCGGCAATTTGATTTTGTACTGTACTAATTAATCCACATTTATATCCTAACTGAGTAAATAATTTAAATAATACAGTTGCAATGGTTGTTTTACCATTTGTACCAGTTACCCCAACTAATTTAATTTTTGTAGAAGGTTTATCATAAAAATGATGAGCCATAATTGCAGCAGTGACTGCTGAGTTTTGAACTTGTATATAAGTTATTGTTTCTTTTCTTTCCGAAGGCAACTTTTCACATACTACTACACTTGCTCCTAATTCAATAGCTTTTGAAATAAATAAATGTCCATCAGCTTTTTCACCTTTAATGGCAATAAAAACAAAGTCTTTTTGTACTAACCTCGAATCTATGGTTAATCCTGCAATTTCAACAGCAGTAGAACCTTCAACAGATTGTAAAGAAATAGTGTATAATATGTTTTGTAATGACTTCATTAATTTAATTCAAGTTTTATTAATATACCATAACTTAAACTAGTGCCCTGAGCAATGGACTGATTTATTACTTTGCCTTTTCCAACAATATTTACTTTTAAGCCCATTTCTTCAGCCATATAAATAGCATCTTTTGCATTCAATCCTTTAAAAGATGGGATTTGTTTTATTGAATTTTTTTTTGGCTTTATAGTAACTGAATTAGCATTGCCATTTGCTTCAATCCAATCAATGGCTTGGTTATTATTTTCTTTATATTTTATTCCTACGTTTGTAAACAAATATTTAATATCGTCATTGTATCCAAATAAATTATACTCTTCTGAATCTGTTGTATTCATTACATAATTATCAGAAGTATTTGTTTTTACAAATAATGTATACAAACGATCTGCAATTTCTTTAAACACAGGACCAGCAACGTCTGCACCATAATGCAATACTGCATTTTGTTTATTTACAATTACTACAACACAGGTGTATTGAGGGTTATCTGCAGGAAAAAATCCAG
>JANLVQ010000080.1:0-3232 GCA_031364085.1 Chitinophagaceae bacterium | reverse complement strand
TTTCAGCCGAGTCTGAAGATAATTTTCTATTAGATGCATATAAAGGATGATTTGGATTTGTAATTGTACTATTTGTTCTATTCCAATAATCTCTTGTATAATTTGCAATGCTGTATGATGTGCCAAGATTTGTTCTAGTTTCATAAGCCTGAGCAAAAAAATTAGGACTATTGAATTTTAAGTTTAAAAAAGAAAAAGTCATTCCCCTCATTTGATTTCGTCCCAATCCATTTACACCAATAAAATCATTTAAACTTCCCCCATAAGAAATTTCTATGTCAGACCTATAATTAAAATTATAATAAAGTTGTGCCCCTACTCTTTTATGCTGAAATTTAAAGTTTGATACGTTCTCTGCAATAACAACATTTGGCCCATAAATAGTTCCACCAGCATAAATGCTATCATACCATTGATAGTCATTTCCACTTGTAAATTCTCCTGTAATTTTATATGCCCATTTATCATTTAGTTTCATTGCATTTCTAAAACGTCCACTAAATACATTTTGATTTCCGAATGAAACAACAACATCTGTTCCTTGCCATTTTCTTGCATCTTTAGTTATTGTATTAACAATCCCATTATGAGCATTGGGTCCATATAAAGCAGCATGAGGACCAAGAACAATTTCCATTCTATCAATATCTTCTTTAATAACTGTATTTAATATGCCTGAAGGAAGTCCACTACTACCTGCTAACATACTGTTTCTTCCATCTGTTAATGAAAGTACTTTTGCATTGAAAGCATTATTAAAACCTCTTGCATTTAATGCCATGCCATTAACACCAGATCGAACAAAATCGATTCCTAAAACCTTTGATAAAGGTTCAATGGTATTAAAAGAATTTAACTTTTTAAAATCTGCAGCATTGATAGCACTTATTGTTGAAGGAGCATAAGTAATTTTTTCTTTTTTTCTTGATGCAGATATTACAATTTCATTTTCATAAAAATCTTTTTCAGTTAGATAAAAATCAAATTTATTTATAGAATTTTCCTTTACTAATAAATTAAATGTTTCAGTTAAATAACCCGAATAAGTAATAGTTATATTAATACTACTTTTTGTTAAGTTGTTTACTTCAAACTTGCCTAAAACATTTGAAGTTATTTTTAAATTTAATTCTGATATTCTGATATTTGCATTCTTTAAGGGCAAACTAGTATTTTTATCAAATACAGTTCCTATAAGCTTTGTATTCGCTTGTGAATACACAATTGGATAATAAAAAAATAATATTGTAAGTACAATTATTATCTTCATAGCAGGTAATTTGAAAGCAATATATCAAAAATTAATAGTATTTTATTTATTATTTAATTGATAATTTTGGTTTAATATTGTATCTAGTAATTTGCTATTAATGAATTACAAAAAAAGCAATTATTTCTCCATCTTATTTCTCTATTATTTTATATGCAGCAAATTTTAATAATTTTTTTAAATGCTTCAATTATTTTATTGGCATTCATAACCTTTATTGAAGTTATTATTTCATTTAAAAGACCGCTGTTACTTAAGATTATTATTTTACTTATTCTTTTTGTAATAGCAGTACGATGTTTTGGTGAAATTTATTGCTTTTATAATGGATACAACAGGTGGCTAATTGAATTAGCCAACCCCATTCTTTTTTCTTGTACAATATCTTTATTCTCTTTCATTTTTCAATCAAAAATATCTAAATATGTTTTGTTGTATTCTATTACAATAATTCTAGTGAATCTGTTCATACACACTTATTATACATTTATAGATCCTATTTCGGCTGGATTTAAATTAATTGAAGTTCCAAGATTAAGAAAACATTTATTACTCATTCGTTATGGATTTCTTTTTATAGGTCTTTTTTTAAATATTAAAATAATGTTGAGCATAATAAAAAAATTTAATGCTCAGAATATTTATTTTGTTAAGCTAAAACTTTGGGCATTATTATTTCTTACAAATGTTATTATTGTACTCATTGGTTTTGCTATTCGAAATATGACTACCCATTACAATTTAGATAGTCAGTTAATTATTTGTTTTTCATTTATTATGCAAGTGCTGTTGTTTTTATTTCGACCAAAATTCCTCAACCGAACGAATTTAAAAATTATTCTCAGCGATTTATTTGTTAGAAAGCAAAATGACAATTTAAACATCAACACTTTTACAGAATTATTTTTTACCAATGTGTATTATATTAATAAAGAAGCATCTGCCGAAGATTTAAGAACAAAACTTAATGTAACAGCAGAAGTATTAAATAATTTTATTTATACTACTTATGGTGTGGGGTTAACTGATTTAGTAAATAAATACAGAATTAATTATTTTATTGATTTGGTAAATACAGGTAAATATGGCAATTATACCATTGATGCTTTAGCACAAGAAGCAGGATTTAATTCTAGATTTCATTTATATAAATCTTTCAAAAAATATCATGGTGGAACACCATCTGATTTTATAAGATCGGTTGTTGATTAAGAATTTAATACGCTATTGCAACATTTTTTCTAAGTTAAATATCTTTTTTCTCTTCAAATTTATTTTATAAGTCGCACATTATCAAGGTGACTTAAAAGTTAACGCTGTGACAAGCTATGCTCACTCCATTAATTTGGAATCTTTTTTTTTATACATTCTTTTTACATTAAATATTCAAGGTTAAAGCAACTGGTATCTAATAAAAAAAACAAAACAATTAAAATGATTTTTGACTGTAACGAAATTTTAATTACAGATGAAACATTAGGGTGCAGTTTAACTTTTGCTGAAAAAGAGAATTTTAAAAATGATATAATAAATGATTATAGAAAAAATCAGGGACAATATTTAATGCTTTTGCTAATATATAAAGAGGATGAATTGGAGGAAGATTTTTTATATATAGAAACAAAAGATCCTTTCAAATCTGGAGAGATAAAAGTTTTTGTTATACATATTTATCCCAACAAATTCTCGATATGCTACGAAAAAGATGATATAGAAATTAGCTTGAATGTAAATGAAAAAGAATTAGATAATTTGAAACATATTATTAATAAAATAGCTAATAAAAAAGGACAAATAAATTTTCACACTGAGCTTTTTATATAGACAGCAACTAAATACTTTAACACCAAAACTACAACTAATGAAAAAAATTATTCTTTGCATTTCACTTTTGTTTAATATTAATTTTTCATTTGCACAAAACACATTAGATCTACTTGGACTTACTAATGCCACACCTGC
>JANLVQ010000259.1:0-19392 GCA_031364085.1 Chitinophagaceae bacterium | reverse complement strand
GACATCGGTTCACATTTTATTTATTTCCCTGTGGACATATTTGAGTTTCATATTTTGGAAAGTTGCTTTGACATAAGAGAAGACAACCGACAAGAAGAAAGCTGTCTCGTCCTGAAATAGGTTGACTCCAAATCAAGGTAACGACTAACTTAAACTCGATAAAATAGTCGAAATAAAAATGTAAATACTGCCTATTTACAACAAAAAATACAAAATAGAATGTTTTAAATCTGCTTATTTATGCTATATTTGCAAAAATAAATAGTTTTATGGGTAGTTTAAGTCTTATTCCGACAGAAAAAATAGTAGAACGCTTACGTTACGAAAATCCTTGGTGGGTTAATAAACAAATACCTGAGGTTTACAGCACAATGGCTAAGCGACTATACTTTAGCTTGTTTTATCCATTTGTAATTGAAAAAAACGTACGAAGAGCTTTGGTTCTTATGGGACCAAGACGTGTGGGGAAAACCGTAATGTTATTTCACAGCATACAACAATTATTGACTGAAAAAGTAAATCCGCAAAAAATATTTTTCATAGGTATAGACAATCCCATTTATGTGCATTTAAGTTTAGAAGACATTTTAAATCTTTGTAAACAATCACTCAATCAAGACAACCTAAACCGTTGCTATGTTTTTTTTGACGAAATACAATACCTTAAAGATTGGGAACGCCACCTAAAAGTGCTTGTTGACTCTTATCCTGAAACCAAATTTATTGTATCTGGTTCAGCAGCAGCAGCACTAAAATGGCACAGTACAGAAAGTGGTGCGGGTAGATTTACAGACTTTATGCTACCACCACTTACATTTCAGGAGTACATTCATCTAAAAGGGATGAATCATCTTATTTATGATGGAAAAATAAGTTATGGAGAAAGTCAAATACCATATTGTCTTACTCACGACATAAAGGCTCTAAATAAAGAGTTTGTGCATTACTTAAACTTTGGTGGTTACCCAGAAGTTGTTTTAAGTGAAAAAATTCAAAGCGATATGGGACGATACGTGAAAAACGACATCGTAGATAAAGTGTTATTGAGAGATTTACCAAGTTTATATGGTATAAAAGACGTGCAAGAGTTAAATCGGTTTTTTACTTACATTGCTTACAACACAGGCAACGAATTTTCTTATGAAACTATGAGTAAAGAAAGTGGCATACAAAAAGACACTTTAAAAAAATACTTAGAATATTTAGAGGCAGCCTTCTTAATAAAAGTATTAAACAAAGTTGACGTAAACGCAAGACGCTTAAAACGTATTACGAGTTTCAAAGTATATTTAACCAATCCGTCATTGCGTACAGCCTTATTTTCACCCATAAGTGAAACAGACAGTGAAATGGGTAATATGGTAGAAACAGCTGTATTATCGCAATGGATGCACCGAGAAAAATTAGATTTGACCTATGCCAGATGGAGAGAAGGTAGAAATGAAGGTGAAGTCGACTTAGTGTTGGTTGATGATAAAAAATACAAACCTCTATGGGGTGTTGAAATAAAATGGAGTAATCGTTATTTTGAAAAGCCGAACGAATTAAAAAGTTTAATACACTTTTGTAAAAGTAACCATTTTCAAAATGCCTTGGTAACGTCTATAGACCAATTGGGAATTAAACAAATAGATGGATTATTGTTTTCGTTTTTGCCTGCATCAATTTATAGTTACAATATTGGCGACATAACATTGAAAATGAAGAATCAAAATTAAAAGATGAGAACAACGAACGCACAACATTAGGTTTGGCATTATTGGGGCTTAACGAATATAGCCTCAACATTTGTTCTCTATTTTACTTTTGTTTGGGCTAGATAGAATTCTAATCAACTAAACAATATATTTGAACAGCAAACAATAATTGGGCTTTAGTCCCAGCTTGACGTTTTCCAAATGCCACATCGAAACGCCAAGGCCCTGCTCGTTATGCTTCATGCCTGGGCAACACAACCAACTCATAACTGACTGTAAGAAATTAACAGAAATAAAATATAACTTTAACAATCATAAGCAATAAATTAAAATGACAACTAAAAATCAAATCGGACTTGACAAGGCAAAAAGCAAACAGTTAGTAAACAATCTAAATAATCTGTTAGCTAACTATATGATGTTCTACCAAAATACAAGAGGGTTACATTGGAACATTAAAGGCGAAAAGTTTTTTGAACTGCATTTAAAGTTTGAGGAACTCTATACCAATCTACTATTGAAGGTGGATGAAGTAGCAGAACGGATATTGACATTAGGTGCAATACCACTTCACACTTTTGCCGATTATAAAAGTGCAGCAAAAATTGTGATAATAAAAAATGTTTCAGACGGAAAACAAGGCGTTCAAACAATTTTAGAGGCATTTCAAATTCTAATTATTGAACAAAGAGAATTGCTAAACCTTTCTGCTAATGCAGGTGATGAAGTAACTAATGCGTTAATGAGTGACTACATCCGTGAACAGGAAAAATTAGTGTGGATGTATTCGGCTTACTTAAAATAGTGGTTGAAAGAATAACTGTAAACATTGACAAGCACATCTTCGTGGCAAGAAGCACGAACGCATAACATTAGGTTTGGTATTATTGGAACTTGAAGGAATAATGTTGAATAATCAATTTTCAATTATAAATCAACCTTTGCTAGATACCATAATGTTCTTTTCGTAATTCCTAATTCTAAATTCCAGTTACAAATTCTAAATTAACTACTCATTATTCACCACTATCCACTTGCCATTAAGAATTTTTTTTCTTTTTATTTTTTGAATCTGGAAATCTGTTTAAAACTAATTCATAATCCAATTGACGTTTATCTAAGTTAGCTGCAACAACTAAAATAGTAATGGCATCACCCATATTAAAAGTTCTTCCACTACGTTTCCCTACTAAACAGTAATCAGATTCTACCAATCTAAAATCATCATAATCGCTTAAACTTACTAAGCTTATTAAGCCTTCACACTTGTGTTCAATAGTTTCTGCCCAAAAGCCAAATGCAGCAACACCGGTAATTACAGCATCGAAAGTTTGTCCTACTTTTTCTTTCATAAACTCTACTTGCTTGTATTTATTTCCAGCACGTTCACTTTCCATTGCAGCACGTTCCATAACACTACAATGCTTGCATTTTTCCTCCATTTTTTTATCGGGCTTAATATTTTTTTCTAAAGCACTTTCTAAAACACGATGCACTAAAATATCTGGATAACGACGAATAGGTGAAGTAAAATGACAATAGTGTTCGAAGCCTAATCCATAATGACCAATATTTTCAGCAGTATAAACAGCTTTAGCCATTGTTCTTATCCCTAAAGTTTCTAACACTTGTTGTTCTGGTTTTCCTCTAGCATCATTTAACAATTGATTAAAACTTTCTGCAATTTTTTGTGGAGATGAAACATCAAATGTGTGACCATACTTTTTAGCAAAAATCATAAATGGTGTTAACTTTTTTTCATCGGGAGTATCATGTACTCTATAAGGAAAGGGAACAGCTTCGTTATGAATTTTTATTTTAACAATAAACTCTGCAACTGCTTTATTAGCCAACAACATCAACTCTTCTATCAATTGATGTGATTCTTTACTTTCTTTAATTGTAATGCTGATTGGTTTTCCTTTTTCATCTAATTTAAAGCGTACTTCTTTCGATGAAAAATTAATTGCACCTTTTGCAATTCTTTTTTTACGAAGTGTTTGAGAAATCTTATTCAATAACAACACTTCATTGGTATACTTTCCTATTTTAGTTTCAATAATTTCCTGAACATCTTCATAAGTAAAACGATGTGCAGAATGAATAAGTGTTTTTGAAATCGTTGTTTTTTTAATTTCGCCTTTATCATTCATTTCAAAAATTGCCGAAAATGTGTATTTATCTTCATTTGGTCGTAGTGAACACAATTCATTGCTAATTCTTTCAGGCAACATAGGGTTCACTCTATCTGGCAAATACACTGATGTTGCACGTTTGTAAGCTTCATCATCCAATATAGTATTGGGTTTTACAAAATGACTCACATCAGCAATATGCACACCAATTTCATACAATCCTTTACCAATTTCTTTTAGTGAAATGGCATCATCAAAGTCTTTTGCATCTACAGGGTCAATAGTAAAAGTGAGTGTTTTTCTAAAATCAATTCTTTTGCTAATTTCTTCTTTAGTAATAACTTCTGAAAGTCTTAAAGCTTCTTCCATCACATCTTCTGGAAAACTCAATGGAAATCCAGCTTCAGCCAAAATTTCTTTCATGGCTGCATCATTTTCATCTTCAGCATTCATTAAACTCACCACTTCACCAAAAGGTTTTTTATCTGCCTTTTCCCACTTTAATAATCTGGCAACTACTTTTTGTTTATGGGTTGCACCATTTAATTTTTCGAGAGGAATATAAAAATCTGGTACAGGTTTATTTGTTGAGGGAACAAAAAAAGCAAAGTTTGTACTGAGTTGTATATGACCAATAAATTCTGTTTGCTTACGAGTAATGACAGCTGTTATTTTTCCTTCTTTTCTTCCAGAATTTTGATTCTCTTTGGTTACTTTAACCCTCACAGTATCGCCATGCAAAGCAGTATTAAAATCTCCTGGCCTAACAATAACATCGCCTTTGTTGTTGGGCACCACAACATAACCTAAGCCACTTCTTGTAATTTCCAAAACCCCTTTCAGCATTGAATCTGATGTGGTATGGTGTTTTCTTTTATCACTTTTTTTTGATTTTGACATGTGGTTGTTTCTTGTAATGATTGATGATATACGACTTTACAGCTTTATTAAATTCATTACCTTCTTCAAATAAAAATTGATGTTCAATTGGCAAAACATAAATTGGAATATATTGAAGTTCTGATGAAAATTTCAAAAATCGTACAGCGTCTTTTTCGGTAGTGATGATGATTTTATTGGGCTCATCAATTTCATTAAATTTATTTTTTATATTATTCAAATCATCAATATTAAAAATATGATGATCATCAAAAGTAATTTGATAATAAGTTTTGGCATTTTGCAATAAATAATCTTTTAATGGTTTTGGATTTGCAATTCCACAAACCAACAATACTTCAACAGCTTCTGTAATATCTGAAGTTTTTTCTCTATGAAATATATGATAAGGTTGAGAATAAGCTAGTGTAGTAAAAAATACTTGTTGTCCTGGCCAAGGATGAATTTCGTAAAGAATTTCTATTTTTTTTGCTTCTGATAAATCGGATGGGCATTTAGTAACTACAATTATTTGAGCTCTTTTATAAGCACATTGTTCATCACGCAAATCGCCTGTTGGTAAGAAGAAATCTTTAGTAAATCTATTTTCATATTCTGTAAGCAAAATATTTATTCCAGCATTTATTTCTCGGTGCTGAAATGCATCATCTAAAATAATAGCCTGTAAATTGGGTTTATCTTGTAATAAATGTGGTATAGCTACAATTCTTTCTTCGCCTACAGCAACAGCAATTTCCGGAAATTTTAAATGAAACTGCATTGGCTCATCACCAATTTCTAAAGCCGTAGTTTTATTGCTGGCTAAAACATATCCTTTAGTTTTTCTTTTGTATCCTCTACTTAAAGTTGCAATAGCATAATCATCTTTTAATAATCTAATTAAATACTCAACCATTGGGCTTTTACCTGTACCACCAACAGCCAAATTTCCTACACAAATAATGGGAAAGTTGAATGTAACACTTATTAATTTATTGGTATTGTACAGATAATTTCTTACAGAAACAATAAACCCATAAATTATAGCAAATGGTAAAAGGAGAATTCGAAAAGATTTTAAGAAAAGGTCGTTAAAATTCATAAATATTATCTGGAGTAATATAACAAGTTAAAGGTACATCAAAACTATTTGTGTCTTCAATTTTATGTAAAGGTTCAAAATAAGAAAATCCTATTTTAAATATTTCATTATTACACTTAGCTAAAAATTTATCGTAAAATCCTTTGCCATAACCCACTCTATAGCCTTCCCTATCACAGATCAACATTGGTACGAAAACTACATCAATTTCAGATGGGGCAATAATTTCGCCATATTTAGGTTCGGTAATGCCAAGATCATTGGTTTTGTAAACAGTTTCTTCATTAATTAAAACTGCTTCCATTTCATTTGTTACCAAGTTCGATTTTGGATAAGCCATTTTCAAGTTGGGAACAAAATGACGTAGATAAGATGAAAACAATAAAGTATTAGGCTCGTTTTGATGAGCCATTGGCCAATATGTTAACAATGTTTGAAACGAACTACAATCAATTTTTTGAAACTGCAATAACAATAAATCATCAAGTTGTAATTTTTTCTTTGATGAAATTTTGCTTCTCAGGTTTTTAAAATGTTTTCTAATTGCTGCTTTTATCACTCTGCAAAGTAAAAGATGTTTAGTAAAGTTAATTTTATGTTTATTATTTTATTTGGAAAAATGGTTTTATGAATAGATGTGTACCCTTATTTTTGCACTGAAAATTTTTTTATGACACATCAAGTAGAAGAAGTAAAAAGCAAAGATTTTACTAAAAACTGGGTAAACTCTTCAAGATTTGTATTTTATTTATCGGTTTTTACCATTTTAGCTTTTTTGTTTGGTGCTAGTCTAAGACTTTATCAAAGTACTTATAAAGGCAAACCAGACATAGAAATACAAAGCAGTACAAAATATACTCCTGAATACAAATAAAAATTTTAAAAAAAATTTTGCTGTAAAATTTGGAAGTCTATTTTTGCACCCCAAACAAAAGTTCTTTAAAAAGCGGAAGTAGCTCATTTGGTAGAGCACGACCTTGCCAAGGTCGGGGTAGCCAGTTCGAGCCTGGTCTTCCGCTCAAAAAAATATCGTAAGAGCTACGAGATTTTTTTATCGCCCTGGTGGTGGAATTGGTAGACACGCAGGACTTAAAATCCTGTGGACAGCAATGTCCGTAACGGTTCAAGTCCGTTCCGGGGCACAAAAAAGCTTAGTAAGAAATTATTAAGCTTTTTTTGTTTCAATAAATAAATTAATTTTTCTTTTCTTGTAACAACTTAAAGTAACTCACTTTAAATCGATCGTTTACCACCTCCCCTTTAATTGTAGCTTTTCGGATAGCGTTACAAAACCCATCTTTTGCATGAGCATCGCCATGTTCATCGATAGATGTACCATCTACAAAATAGGCTTTGCCATTGATTCTAACTGCTAAATCACAACTTTTTCCTGGTAATTTAAATTGACATTGACCACATGCTGTTTCAACAATCATTGTTTTTTGAGTAGAATCTTCACTTGGTTTTTCTTGTGCTTTTGCAAAAGAAAATATAGAAACTAAAAGAGATAGAATGAATATTTTTTTCATATATAATTTTTATAAAAGTATTGAAACATCTTGTGAAAACAATTAAAATAAAATAGATAATATTGATTAGTTAGTTCAATGATATTCATCATATCAAAAACAAAATTATTTTAGCAAATTTGCAATTCAAAACAGAAACTTTAATCATGAATTATATTTCAGCCGAAGAAGCATTGCAATTAGTACACTCGAACAATAGGGTTTTTTTACATGGAAATGCAGCAACACCTATACATATTATTAATAAATTAATTGAACAAAAACATAGACTACATAATGTTGAATTAGTAAGTATTTCACAACAAGGTGTTGATTTTAATCAGAAAGATTTAGCAGGTCATTTTTTTATGAATTCTCTTTTTGTATCGGAATGTAATAGAAAATCTGTGAATAGTGGTTTAGGCGATTATATACCTGTTTTTTTAAGTGAAATTCCATTACTTTTTTCAAGAAATATTTTACCATTAGATATTGCCATTATTCAAGTTTCGCCACCCGATAAACATGGTTATTGTTCATTAGGCACTTCAATTGATATAGCACGTTCAGCAACATTAACAGCAAAAAAAATTATAGCACAAGTTAATCCTAATATGCCTCGTGTTCATGGAGATGCATTTGTTCCTTTCAATGCTTTTGATGCTGCAGTTTGGGTAGATGAGCCCTTACCAGAAACTAATTATGCTGATAAAGCAACAAGTATAACCGCTGAAATTGGGAAAATTGTTGCAGAACTTGTGGAAGATGGTGCAACATTACAATTGGGTATTGGTAGTATTCCAGATTCAGTTTTAAAAAATCTTCATTCACATAGAAATTTAGGCTTGCATACAGAAATGTTTTCTGATGGTGTGATTCCTTTGATTCAAAAAGGGGTAATTAATAATAGTCAGAAAAAAATTGTTAACGGATATTGTGTAACATCTTTTATTATGGGAACAAGAGCTTTGTATGATTTTGTTGATGATAATCCTATAATTAAAGCACTTGATATTAATTATGTTAATGACCCTAGAGTATTAAGTTTAAACCAAAAAGTTACCGCAATTAACAGTGCAATTGAAGTAGATATTACAGGGCAAGTTTGCTCTGATTCTATTGGAACTTATCAATATTCTGGTATTGGAGGTCAAATGGATTTTATTAGAGGTGCTGCTTTATCTGAAGGTGGAAAACCAATTATTGCAATGCCATCAATAACCAATAAAGGTATTTCACGAATTGTTTCTCATTTAAAACTTGGTGCTGGGGTTGTTACAACACGTGGTCATATACATTGGGTAGTTACAGAGTATGGTGCAGTAAATTTATTTGGAATGAATATGGAACAAAGAGCCAAAGCTTTAATCAATATTGCACATCCAGATCATAGAGAGGAATTAAGCAAAGCATCTTTTGAAAGATTTAAACACTAAACTCAATTATAGATTGTTTCAATTCATCTAAACTTACTTTTTTAATAACAGCTTTTCCAATTTTTTCTAAGAGAATAAAATGAATACAATTTTGTTCTCTTTTTTTATCCATTGCTAAAATTTCAAAAACTTTTTTTGGATTGAATTTTATATGAGTAGGAAGCCCATATTGTTGCAGTATATTTTCAACTTCAGCTGTTTGTTTAAATCCCAATATTTTTTCAGATAGTTTACAGGCAAACATCATCCCAATTGATATTGCTTGGCCATGTGAAAGCTTGTAATTTGTTTCAATTGCATGACCTAATGTATGACCAAAATTCAATAATTTTCTATCCCCTTTTTCATACACATCACTAGCAACAACTTTTAATTTTTGTTTTGCATTTTGTTGAACTAAAATATTTGTTTTTGTTTTTTGTGAATGATAATATTTTAATTGATGTGATGCTAGTTCTTTAAATAATTTTTTATCAGCAATTGCTGAATGTTTAATAATTTCAGCAAATCCATTCTGCCATTCACTTTCAGGTAATGTGTTTAAAAATGAAATATCATGTAAAATGAATTTTGGTTGATTAATAGTTCCCACCATATTTTTATAATCACCAACATCAATACCATTTTTA
Source organism: Chitinophagaceae bacterium (assembly GCA_031364085.1). Lineage (GTDB taxonomy): Bacteria > Bacteroidota > Bacteroidia > Chitinophagales > Chitinophagaceae > CAIVPM01. The sequence continues at coordinate 10,006 of JANLVQ010000259.1, read as the reverse complement.
CCACCAATACTTGCATCAACTAAACACAATAAAGTTGTGGGAACAAAAGCAAATTCAATTCCACGCATAAACACAGTTGCTACATAACCTGTAATATCAGTTACAACTCCACCTCCAACAGCAACTAAAATTGTTTTACGATTGGCTTTAAATTGTATGAGTTGTTGAATAATACTATCAACTGTTGCTTGAACTTTAAATTGCTCACCAGCTTTAATTGCAATAGTATTTTGGTTTTTAAACTTTGCTGCATGATGCTGAAAAACATTTTCATCGGTAATGAAAACGGCATTTGAAAAATCAATTAAATTTTTTAGCTGATTAATTTTACTATTAAAATAAAACTGTGTTTCAATGCCTTTGTGTTGATATGTTTTTTGAATTTGCAATTAGAGAATATTTTAATTAGCTATTCATGATTTTATTCTGATGATTTATACTTTCTAAATGTACAGCCTCGAAATATTTTTTAATAAACTCATCACTCAACTCTAAAACAGCATTTTTATCAAAAGCCCTTTTCAGAATTTCGTTCCAACGTTGAGCTTGAAGAATGGTAATATTATTTTGTTTTTTATATGCACCAATAGCATCAGTAATTTTCATTCTTTTACTTAAAACTTGCAATAATTCATCGTCTAATTGATCGATTTGTTGACGCAGTTTTTGCAATTCATTTTCTTCAGAAATATCTAAATTTTCTTTACGCCAAATAATTTTTTCGAGAAGTTTATTTAAGTTTTCTGGTGTTATTTGTTGTGCAGCATCACTAAGTGCTACATCTGGATTTAAATGACTTTCTATCATTAATCCATCATAACCTAGATCAATACTTTTTTGTGCAAGTTGTTGAAGCAATTCTCTTTTACCACCCATATGACTGGGATCGCAGATAAATTTTAATTCGGGATTTCTTCTCTTCATTTCAATAGCTAAATGCCACATGGGTGCATTTCTATATTCAGTATTACCATAAGCAGAAAATCCACGATGTATTAAACCAATATTTTTTATTCCGGCTTTAGAAATTCTTTCAACAGCACCTTGCCATAATTCAATATCAGGATTAATAGGATTTTTAATTAATACAGGAACATCAACCCCTAACAAAGCATCAGATAATTCTTGAATACTAAAAGGATTAACTGTTGTTCTTGCACCAATCCACAACACATCTACTTCATACTTTAATGCATCTTCAACTTGTTTGGCAGTTGCAACTTCAACAGTTGTTGGAAGTCTGGTTATTTTTTTTGCTTCTAATAACCATTCTAAACCAATGGCACCAACCCCTTCAAACATTCCTGGGCGGGTTCTTGGTTTCCAAATTCCAGCTCTAAATAAATGTACTTTTTTTAATGCTGCTAATTCTTTTGCAGTAGCAATAACTTGGTTTTTAGATTCTGCAGAACATGGGCCAGAAATAATACCAACTGATCCATGATTGGGAAAGAAAAAATTTTGTGCTTCGAGTTTATCCATTGTTGAGGGAAAACTAAATTATGTAAAGGAATTTGGTTAGAAATTTTTAACGAGAATTTGCATCGTTCATTCTAATTTTTCTGCCTCTGTAATTTTTACCATCAATAGCTTTTATCATTTGACTAGCTGCATTTTTTTCAATTTCAATCCAGCTATTCATTTCTTTCATATCAATTTTGCCTAAAACTTCTTTTTTCAAATCGCTCATGTCTAAAACAAATTGTAAAAAACTAGATTTATAAAAACCATCTTTTGTTCCAAGGTTTACAAATAAACGAGTGGTATTGTTTCCACCACCACTATAATTTTTACTTGGCTCTCTTGTTTCTCTTCCACGTCCACTTCTTTCTTCTCCTCTTGCAGTGCCTCTTTCACGTATTGGCTCTCTTCTATTTTCGTCTCTTCTTTGATTTCTAATATTTAAATCTTCGCTATTTTCATAATATTTCAAAAATCTATCAAACTCAGTAGCAGCCATTCTTTTAAGTATATCTTCTTTACTTACATCAGCAAACTTTTCTTGCAACATAGGCAAATAAGCATCATAATCGCCATGACTAATATCTACTTTTAAAAGCTTATCCATGAAGTGGTAAAATTGTTTTCTACAAACATCTTTACCAGTAGGAATTTCTAATTTATTGATGGGGCTTTGAATTAATCTTTCAATGCTTTTTAATTTAAAGTTTTCTCTTGCATGTACAATACTCATACAAACCCCTGTACTACCAGCACGACCAGTTCTACCACTTCTATGAGTATAAACCTCAGTATCATCAGGCAATTCGTAATTAATTACATGTGTAATTTCTTTTACATCAATACCACGTGCAGCAACATCTGTTGCAATTAATAATTGTAATGTTTTATCTCTAAATGCATTCATTACTTTATCTCTTTGAGGTTGAGATAAATCTCCATGCAATGCATCAATATCATAACCTTCTCGGGTTAATTTTTCTGCAATGTTTTGAGCATCTAATTTGGTACGAGTAAAAATAATTGCATACATACCTGGATTAAAGTCAATTAATCTTTTTAAAGTTTCGTAACGATGTTGAGCTTGTGTAACAAAATATTGATGATCGATATTTTTGTTGGCAGTATTCATTTTACCCACTGTAATTTCTACAGGATTATTCATGTACTTTTTACTTACTCTTCTAATTTCTGAAGGCATAGTTGCACTAAACAACCAAGTACTTTGTTTTTTTGGCGTATTTTGTAAAATGAATTCAATGTCTTCCTGAAAGCCCATATTCAACATTTCATCGGCTTCATCTAAAACCACATATTTTATCTCTTCAAGATTAATGGCTTTTCTTTCAATTAAATCAATTAATCTGCCTGGAGTGGCTACTACAATTTGAACTCCTCTTTTAATATCGCGAATTTGCATTCCAATACTTGTACCACCATAAACAGCCACCACATTCATACCAGTCATAAACTTTTTAAACAGTTCAATTTCTGTAACTATTTGCATGCACAACTCACGTGTTGGGCAAATCACTAAAGCTTGAGCAAATCTTTGTTTTTCATCTACCAATTGCAATAAAGGCAATCCAAAAGCTGCAGTTTTTCCAGTACCAGTTTGAGCCAAACCGATCATATCTGTTGTACCACTTAATAGTACCGGTATACATTTTTCTTGAATAGTTGTTGGATTTACAAAACCCAAAGAGTCGGTTGCTTTCACTAACTTTTCATCTAAACCTAACTCACTAAATGTTATCATTTCTTATAAATTTCGTGCAAAGATAATCGTTTAAGCTTTGAGACCTGCTTTTATATGTGTAGAAGTAGGTTATAAATTGGCTTTTTAAAGAGTTATTAGTTGATGAAAATGTATCATTTCTCATTCTACAGTTATAACTTTGCCTCTTAAACTTATACATGTCTAGAATTTGTCTATTTCCTGGAACCTTTGATCCTGTTACTTTAGGCCATATTGATATTATTGATAGAGCTTTACCTTTATTTGACAAAATAATTGTTGGTATTGGCTTTAATACCAGCAAAGCTCCTATGTTTTCTGCTGAACAAAGAATGCAATGGGTAAATGAAATATATAAAAATGATGCAAGAGTTGAATGTGTTACCTACGAAGGTTTAACCATACATTTTTGTCAGAAAATTGGAGCAAACTTTATTTTACGTGGAATTAGATATGTTAGTGACTTTGAATACGAAAAAACCATTGCAGATGCTAATAGAACTTTAGATAAAAATATTGAAACTGTTTTTTTAACGGGTGAACCCAAATTTACTTCAGTTGCATCGACTATTGTAAGAGATATTATTAAAAATGGTGGCAACGCCTCTCCTTTTTTACATCAAGTTGTTATTAATTCTTTGAAATAATTACAAAGAAATTTATTGTTAGTATGAAGATTCATTACGATTTAGAAAAATTACCCATTTTTAAAAATGCAGTTGTAACTATTGGCACTTTTGATGGTGTACATACTGGTCATAAAAAAATATTACATCAATTAAAAGCCGAAACTGAAGCTATTAATGGAGAATCTGTTGTGGTTACTTTTCATCCACATCCAAGAAATATTGTTGGCGATACTAGTGGGGTTTTATTGTTAACTACTTTAGAAGAAAAAATTCAACTTTTAGAAAATGAAGGCATCCATCATTTGGTGGTGGTACCCTTTGATGAAAGTTTTTCTAATTTATTAGCAGATGAATACATTGCAAATTTTCTTCATAAAAAATTACACCCCCATACTTTAATTATTGGCTACGATCATCAGTTTGGAAAAGGAAGAAAAGGCAATTATGAATTGTTAGAAGAATATGGTAGAAGATTAGGATTTTTTGTTAAAGAAATTCCAAAGCAAGTTGTTGAACAGTCTGCTGTAAGTTCTTCTAGAACTAGAAAAGCATTATTACACCAAGAAATTGAAACTGCAAAAGAATTATTAGGATACAATTATTTTTTTGAAGGAATCATTATTCATGGAGATCAAATTGGTAGAACCATTGGTTACCCAACTGCTAATATTCAAATTAATCATGAAGATAAATTAGTGCCTGGAGATGGTGTTTATGCAGTAAAAGTTGAAATTAAAAACGATAAGTATTTATACCAAACTTTTGGTGGTATGATGTATATTGGTAGTAGACCAGTAGTTAATGGTAAACGAAGAGTAATTGAAGTAAATATTTTTGATTTTGATGATGATATTTACGACGAAATCATGAAAGTGTCAGTAGTTGCTTATATACGTAGTGATATGCCATTAAAAGGATTAGATGCTCTTAAAGAACAATTAGCTATTGATAAAGTGAATTGTGAAAAAGCATTGGCAGAATAATCCTCTCACAGATAACTCAGATATCACAGATATTTTCCGTGTTTTCTGTGTTATCTGTGAGCAAAAATCTTAGAAAATACAGAATTTATAAAAGTGATGAATGAATGAGAAATCTATTTGATAATACCTCAACAGATTTCTCAGGCGAGAACCTTCGAAAAGACGATTATTTGTTTTCCAAATTCCAAATTCCTAATCAACTTACTTTTTCCAATCAATAATTAACAAAGTTCTCAAAGCAATAAATGAAGTGTAATCTTTTTCGCTTGCAGTAGTTTCAAATTGTTCGTAACGTAAACCAATGTCTAGTTTTTTAGCCACTAGGAATCCAAATCCAAGTGAAAAGCAAATTCCACCAACATCACCTTTTATATTATTATCTAATTTTTTAACAGATGCAAACGTATAACCAGCTTCAACTTCAGCATTAAACTTTGTATTTAAAAAATGCTTATAACCCATTTTAGGAACGATTAATGTTAATGATGGATGAGCCACATTAATATTTGCAGGAGCACCTTGAACACTTAACACTTCGCCAATTGGACCAGATCTTCCACTAAAAGCAATAACGCCCAAAGTACCAGTAATAAAATCTGTTTTATTAGTGGGGAATAATATTTTTCCACTTCCTCCAAAAGCTAAATTATACACTTTATAGGCTTGTTGTGTTGCCATTACAGCACTTTCTGCTGCAATAGAAAATTGAGTGGTTCTTTTTTGAGCAATAGAAAAGAATGAAGAGGCTAAAAAGCAAAGTAAAAAAATCTTTTTCAAAATATTAATTTGTGGTTGTAAAAATAGGGGTTAGATGAAATAAAAAAGAGGCTATTTAAAGTAAAACTTTAAATAGCCTCTTTTTAAATAATTGATTTCTATTTCAAATAATAATGAATTCCTACGCCTAAAAAAATACCAGAAATTCCTTCCCCTTGTGAAACTCCAAATTTTCCATATCCTAAATCAGCAGATAAACCTAAAGCCCCAGCTACAATATATTCCACTCCACCACCTGCACTATAAGAAACAAAATTATCAGATGCTGTAGCTCCATAACCTGAAAAAGTAATTAATCCAGCACCAGCAAACAAATACGGATTTAGAGCTTCATCACTCTTGAATCTGTGGATGTATCTTCCACCATAAAAATTAAGTTTAAAATCACCAGATGCGAAAGGTGCAATTGTTGCTTGTACTACTGATTGCTCTGAAATTGCATATTTTGCACTGAGTCCATAAATTGGAAATGAGCTTTGAAATCCAATACCAAAAGTGTTTTTTACACTTTGAGCTGATAGTTGACTAATTCCGATTAATGTTACTAAACATAAGAAAATTTTTTTCATAATAGTTGTTTTGTTTATTAATAATAAGCTAATTTATAGTTATTTATATTCAAATAAAAAAAATATAAAATTATTTTTTCCACAAAATAATTACCTCGCCAAATTCACTGCACGTTTTTCTCTAATAACTGTTACTTTAATTTGTCCAGGGTAAGTCATATCTGTTTGAATTTTTTGTGCAATTTCAAAACTTAACTTATCACTATCAGCATCTGTTACTTTATCGGCTTCAACAATAACTCTTAGTTCTCTACCAGCTTGTATGGCATAAGCTTTTTCTACACCTTGATAATTCATTGCAAGTGTTTCTAAATCTTTAATACGTTGTAGGTATTGTTGCATCATTTCTCTACGAGCACCTGGTCTTGCACCACTAATGGCATCACAAGCTTGAATGATTGGAGAAATTACAAATTGCATTTCCATTTCATCGTGGTGTGCACCAATAGCATTTACTACAGCAGGGTTTTCTCCATATTTTTCTGCAAGTTTTGCACCCAATAAAGCATGACTTAATTCTGTTTCTTCATCTGGCACTTTACCAATATCGTGTAATAAACCAGCACGTTTAGCCAATTTTGGATTTAACCCTAATTCACTTGCCATGATAGCACAAAGGTTTGCAGTTTCGCGACTATGCATTAATAAATTTTGACCATAAGAAGAACGGAAACGCATTTTTCCAACAATTCTAACCAACTCTTTATGCAAACCATGAATACCTAATTCAATAACAGTTCTTTCTCCAATTTCAATAATCTGTGCTTCTAATTGTCCACGAGTTTTTTCAACAACTTCTTCAATACGTGCAGGATGAATTCTTCCATCTGCAACTAAACGTTGTAAACTTAATCGAGCAATTTCTCTTCGTAAGGGATCAAAAGATGAAAGAAGAATAGCTTCTGGTGTATCATCAACAATTAAATCAACCCCAGTTGCAGCTTCTATAGCTCTAATATTTCTACCTTCTCTACCAATAATTTGACCTTTTATTTCATCAGATTCTAAATGGAAAACAGTTACAGTATTTTCAATAGCTTGTTCAGAAGCTATTCTTTGTATACTTTGAATGATGATTTTTCTGGCTTCTTTATTGGCTTTTTCTTTAGCATTCTCAATAATTTCTTGTTGAATCGCTAAAGCTCTTGTTTCTGCTTCGTGTTTTAAACTTTCTATTAATTGTGATTTAGCTTCTTCGGCTGTAAGGTTGGCTATTTTTTCTAATCTTTTAATATGCTCTTCCTGATGCTTTTCTAGCTCAGTTCTCTTTTGATTAACAACTTCAATTTGTCGAGTTAAATTTTCTTTGATAACCTCATTTTCTTTAACTTGTTTATCAATAGCAGCATCTTTCTGATTTAATGAAATTTCTTTTTGTTTGATTCTATTTTCAGCTTCATTAATTTTTCTATTGCGTTCATTAATTTCTTTATCATATTCAGATCTTAATTGAACGAATTTTTCTTTAGCTTCTAATTCTTTTTCTTTTCTAATATTATCAGCCTGTAATTTGGCCTCTTTTACAATATCTTTTGCCTGAATAGTGGCTTCTGTAATTTGTTTTTCTACATCCTGTAATTTTTTTTGTGCTACTTCAACTTCTTTTTTAGAATTTTTTGCAAAGGCAAACTTGCCAACTATAGCTCCAATGATTAATGATGCTAGCCCTATAATTATATTGATGGGATCCATTTGTATTATTTAATTGTTTAACAATATGTTTATTTAAGTTACTCATATTAAAGTGAGTTGGCAGCGAAGATAACAAAATCAAGTTATGAAATTACTTCACTTAAAATAATTATGAAACGACTCATTTTATATTTAAATTTTATCAATTAAAAAGATTTTTACCAAACTTAAATGGTTACTTTTATAGGTATTAGTAATAAAATATTGTAATTATTAATTTTTACATGAGAATTCTGAAAAAGATAAGCCTATTTATTGTTTTGTTTTTAACAAGCAGCTTATTTTATTTTTCCTTTGCTCAAAAAGGCGAATATGATACGTTAAAAGTTTATGTTTGGGTGAGTCCAGAGGGTGATACCTTACCACTTACCTATTTATCTTGGATAACTGTAGAAGCTCACAGAACACTTACTGCTGAACAAAGAAAACAAAAAGCAGAATGGACCAGATTAAGAAATGCAGTGTACGTAACTTATCCTTATGCAATAACAGCTTCAAGAATAATGAATGAAATAAATGTTAAACTTGTTGGTGTTACTGATAAAAAAGAAAGAAAGGCAATAATAAAAACTCGAGAAAAGGAACTTAGAAAAGAATTTGCAGATCGATTAACTAATTTGTCAATTTATCAAGGTAAGGTTTTAATGAAACTTATTTATCGCCAATCTGGTAATAGTTGTTATGAAATTATTAAAGATTATAAAGGCGGTTTTTCTGCTGTATTTTATCAAACTATTGCAATTATTGTAGGCACCAATTTAAAACAGAACTACGAAGCACAAGGAAAGGACAGTGAAGTAGAGCAAATTGTTCAGGAGGTTGAAAGAATGTATGGACTTAGGGGATGATATGAATTCTGAATGATGAATTATGAATTATGAATTGATATGATTATGTAAAATATACATGAATTCATTTCTTTTAATCATTCTTGCTCCTAAACTTTCTAAATGTTCTGTGTAAACCTGACAGTCAATTAAAACAACTCCTTCTTTTTTTAACACATCAACATATTTAGCAAAAGCAAACTTGCTGGCATTTGATTTTTTTGAAAACATACTTTCTCCAAAAAAAATATTACCCAATTTTATTCCATATAATCCTCCAACTAACTCATTATTTAGCCAAGACTCTGCTGAAAAAGCAAATCCTTTTTGGTGCAATTGATGATATACTTCAATAAACTCATCATTAATCCAAGTACCGTTTTGGTTTGGCCTATAAATGTTTTTACAATGCTGCATTACTGCAACAAAAGCAGCATTGATTTTAAATTCAAATTGATTTTTTTTGAGAGATAATTGAAGCGATTTGCTAATTTTTATTTCATCAGGAAATAAAACAAATCTTGGATTAGGATGCCACCATAAAGGCACATCACCATCGTACCAAGGAAAGATGCCACTTTTATAAGCTAATAATAATCGTTCAACAGAAATATTTCCACCAATTGCTAATAGCCCATTACTCAAAGCTTGTTCAGGTTTGGGAAACCACAATTTATTATCTAGTACTGCAACTGACAATAGTTTTTCTATTATTATTTAAACCAACGCCAAACATCTAAACCCAAAGCATAAGCCATTAAACCAAGTAATAAAACCATACCAACAGTTTGTGCATATTCCATAAATTTATCAGAAGGTTTTCTGCCAGTAATCATTTCTACTAAAGTAAACAATGCATGACCACCATCTAACCCTGGTATTGGTAATAAATTCATAAAAGCTAAAATGATAGAGAAAATTGCAGTTAAGGTCCAAAAGCTTTGCCAATGCCAAATTCCACCAAAAGTATTGGCAATGCTAAATACACTGCCTAAAGAATCTTGTGCTTTTACTTTTCCTTTAAACAACTGTCCTAAACTGGTTATATATTTATTTAAAGTAGAGAAGCATTTGTTTGTTCCTACAGAAATTGATTGGATAAATGTATACTTTTTAACTGTAGTTCCCAATTGCTCTTCTACAGTTTTTGATGAAACCCCCATCAACCCATTTTCATTTAATTGAACTGTTGTTTGAATGGTATCAGTTCCATTTCTTAAAACTGAAATTTGTAAAGGAGTGTTTGTTAAACCTTTTTTCAATTCAAAATACTCATTAATATATTGTATTGGAGTGGCTCTTACAGCAATTACTTGATCTCCTTTTAAAA